>JARLHV010000048.1 GCA_031292055.1 Desulfosporosinus sp. | reverse complement strand
CGTTCGTCCTGAGCCAGGATCAAACTCTCCATAAAAAGTTATTTCAACTTCATTGAAGAAGATGATTCGCTCATTGTTTCTTTGAAACTCTTGCGAGTTTCTCTCATTGGCTGTCCTTGTTGTTTAGTTTTCAAAGACCATGGAGGGTCTGGGTGTCGCGGAGGACAAGGATGTCCGGGAGCGACCAAAGACCAAAGGTCATTCGTTCTCTTGGCTACTTTAGCCAGATTTACATAATAGCATTTTCAACTCGCATTGTCAATAACTATATTATGTTGCGTTTCTACGTTTGTGCAAAAATTTAATTTGTACTTTGATTTAAATTTTCATTCACTTTATTTCGTTAAGCGAACAAAAAATATTATACCATGACAATTAGCCTTATTCAAACACCGCTAGGATCACATATACTAATATTATAGCTTTAAACATCATCTTTTCTCTCTTATAGTCCGTTTATCGCTATATTAGCCTATAATAAATTCCCAAACCTAACCACCAGCATAGGAGTTAGCTGGCCCAAACCTTAATCGAGCCAGCTTTTGAACACTTCAAGCTTTTCTAATAGCTACTCCTCAGCGTCTTCAGCTTGAATACTTTCATCTCTGGGCCGCATCGTTGGGAAGAGGATGACATCTCTAATCGACGCCGAATCCGTTAAGAACATAACCAGGCGATCGACACCAATGCCTAGTCCACCCGTAGGGGGGAGTCCGTACTCCAAAGCCTGGACGAAGTCTTCATCCAAAATATGCGCCTCATCATCTCCTTTAACCCGTTCAGCAGCCTGTGCTTCAAAACGTTGTCGCTGATCAATGGGGTCATTTAACTCAGAAAATGCATTAGCAAGTTCACGCCCATATATAAATGCTTCAAACCGATCCGTATATTCCGGCTGATCCGCGTTACGCTTAGCTAACGGAGAGATTTCTACGGGATGTCCGGTAATAAATGTCGGTTGTATCAACTTAGGTTCAACAAACTCTTCAAAAAATTCATTAATAATTTTGCCGCGAGACGCACCCGCTTCGACATGCAGACCTTTCTTCTGAGCAGCGTCACGCGCCTGTTCGTCAGTTATAATACTTCGGAAGTCAACTCCAGAATACTCTAGAATACCTTCTAGCATTGGCAGACGGCGCCAAGGTGTTTGAAATTGAAGGAGTTGCCCCTGATAGGTAATCTCAAGCGTGCCATGTACTTTTTGGACGATATCGGCAATCATTTCTTCCGTTAATTCCATGATATCTTCATAATTCGCATACGCCTGATAGAGCTCCATCATCGTAAACTCCGGATTATGCTTGATGGAAATTCCCTCATTTCGGAACGTACGACCAATTTCAAATACCTTCTCAAACCCACCGACAATAAGACGCTTTAAGGGCAGTTCGAGGGCAATCCGTAAATAAAGATCAATATCGAGGGCGTTGTGATGTGTGCTGAACGGACGCGCTGCCGCTCCGCCGGGGATTGTATGAAGCGTTGGTGTCTCGACTTCGAGGAACTCCCGTTCCTCCAAAAACTCCCTCATGAACCGTATGATTTTACTCCGTGTCACAAACACTTGCCGAACATCTGGATTCATAACCAAATCTAAATATCTTTGACGATAACGCGTTTCAACATTCGTCAGACCATGGAACTTTTCAGGAAGTGGGCGCATCGCCTTGGAAAGCAATATCACTTTACGAGCATGTATGGATATTTCTCCTCTTTTTGTACGGAAAACTTTTCCTTCTACTCCAATAATATCACCTACGTCGAATTTTGTGATTAAATCAAACATACTCTGACCTAATTCATCCATGCGGATATAAATCTGGATACGTCCACTAAAATCTTGTAGGTGGGTAAAGATAATTTTACCCTGATCGCGCTTACTCATGATCCGCCCTGCGACACTAACATCCTGACCTTCTAATTCTTCAAAACGCTCCAAAATTTCAAGTGCTTTATGCGTGCGTATATAACGATCAGCATAAGGTTCAATATCGGCCTGACGAAGCACCTCAAGCTTTTCTAACCGAATTCGCCAGAGGTCATTGGTATTATCCACTCTTAATTCCTCCATCATTTATTCTCATCTTATCAATTTTACCAAAATTACGCATTACTAAACAAACAGAATTATCATTAGAAGCAATTCCATTTTCTGGGCATTTTAGATTAATAAACAAAGTGCAGGATCTGTACGTGGTTAACCCCCATCACAGAAACACTGCACTCAAAAATAACCTTATTTTCACTACGTATTTCAATTTATAGTTATTAAGTAATTATCTATAAAACCTTAAAATAAGGTTCTTTCTTTCTTATTTAATATCTAAAATTTGGTAGTGTAAAAGACCTGCTGGAACATTGACTTCTACTACAGCTCCCTTGGGCTGGCCTAGGACCGCTTTTCCAACTGGTGATTCATTGGAAATTTTATTAGTACCTGGATCCGCCTCGGCCGAACCAACGATGAAATACTCTTCTTCATCACCAAAGTCGACGTCTTTCAAGCGAACTTTTGCGCCTAAGGCCACGATATCTGTTCCTTCAACTTCATCGATAACTCGGGCATTCCTGAGCATTTTCTCGAGAGTTATGATCCGTCCTTCAATAAAGGCCTGATCGTTCTTGGCATCATCATACTCTGAATTTTCACTAATATCTCCAAAGTCAATGGCCTGCTTAATGCGTCCGGCTACCTCTCGGCGCTTCACGGTTTTAGATAGTTCCAACTCTTCCTCAAGTTTTTTAAGGCCTTCTAGGGTTAGAATGACTTCTTTTTCAGGCATATTTTTCTCGCTCCCTTTTCTCGTCCTACGCATTGCGCATCTTAAGTTTACCGCGCGCTTTTCTAAAAGACTTATATGCGTACTTCCTTTAAATCTAGGAACTCCTTGAAAAATTCCTCAATTACATTACTCGTTATTATAAGGACCTTGCAAAATAATGTCAAGGACGACTGCACTTCTTCTTAACGAGTAATGCTCTCATATTTTCTCTTTTTCCAACAAAAACTATTCCTTTTTTTCAAGGATTCGACTAAAAACCGCTCTCATCTCTGCAGATGATCTCGTTTGCATAATCTCATCTCGAAGTTGTGCTGCCTTCTTAATCCTTTTAATATACCAGACAGCGTGTTTTCGCATCTCATTAAGACCAATTCGTTCACCCTTATACTTCAACACACGTTCAAACTGCTGTAATGCAACTTGGATGAGTTCTTCGATTAGTGGTTCAGGTAAGACCTTACCATACTTTAAAAAATGTTGAGTACGCGGAATAAGCCAGGGATTCCCTAGCGCACCGCGTCCGATCATAACCCCGTCACAACCTGTCTGCTCAATCAGTCTGCCGGCATCTTCCGGTTTAAAAATATCCCCGTTCCCGATGACGGGAATACTCACCTCATTCTTTACTCGTCGAATCCAGTCCCAGTCAGCATGGCCTGCATAAAATTGTTCACGAGTTCGCGCATGAACCGTTAGCATTTGCACGCCCACTGACTCAAGAGCTTTCGCCAATTCAATAGCCACAATTTCGTTGTCGTTCCAGCCAAGACGTATTTTCACCGTCACTGGAACATTAACAGACCGTACAACAGCGGCCGCAATCCTTTGCGCACGCGGAAGATCCCTTAGTAGGGCTGCGCCTTCAGCATTCTTGACAATTTTCTGCGCAGGACATCCCATATTAATATCAATGACAGTAGCGCTACATTCTATAGCTAAGAGAGCAGCACGAGCCATTGTCTCCGGATCTGAACCAAAAAGCTGAACGATCCTCGGTTCAGCTTCCCCACTTAAATCAAGCATATTCAAGGTCCTTTGGTTTTGATAGGTCAATGCTTTATCACTGATCATTTCAGTCCAAACATACTTGCCACCCACAGCACAGACTGTCTCACGAAAAGCCTTATCCGTTACTCCGGCCAAAGGCGCCAAAAAAACTGGAACCTCAAATTCATAACTTCCTAACTTCATATCTAATTCCTCATAGTTACTATTTCCGGTTGCGTTCATAGATCAACAAAAGCCCTTCAAGTGTTAAAAATGGATCGACCATCTCAATCATTTCCGATTCTTGAGAAATCAATTTAGCTAAGCCACCCGTCGCAATCACTTTGGTCTCCGGTCCCAATTCTTCCTTCATGCGTTTAACAATTCCGTCCACTTGTCCGGTAAAACCATAGTAAATTCCGGATTGCATTCCGGCCACCGTATTTTTGGCTATCACTGATGTAGGTTTAACCACTTCGATACGAGGTAACTTTGAAGCCCTCAAAAACAATGCTTCTGTCGAGATTCCGATTCCGGGGGCAATAGCTCCACCTAAATATTCCCCACGCTTCGATACCACACAAAACGTCGTCGCAGTTCCAAAATCCACAATGACAAGCGGTCCCCCATATTTAGCATATGCCGCCACGGCATTCACAATACGATCAGCCCCAACCTCCCTGGGATTGTCATAGACGATAGGCATCCCAGTTTTAACGCCAGGTCCCACAACAAGAGGTTCTACCCCAAAGTACTTTCGGACAAGGGCTTCTAACGTTGGCATCACTGGTGGAACTACCGAGGAGATAACGACTGCACTAATTTCCTGAAACGTTAAACCGCTAAAATCAAATAAATTTTTAATAACCACCGCATATTCATCCATAGTTCGGGATTTATCTGTGGATACCCTCCAATGGTGGGTCAGTGTCCTCTCATAATAAACCCCCAACACAATATTTGTATTACCCACATCAAATAAAAGAATCATAATAACGCTCCTTTTGGCTAAGTGAGCTACCCTCTAAGTATCTTGACGCCGACGAACCACTTCTTGTCCGATCCAAACGGCAATTCCAGCCTTAATCAGATCTGCCAAGAAAAGCACGGGAACAAAACCGATCATTAGAACACCGACCACACTTGTCTGTTGGTGTAACACCCAGTGTAAAATCATATAGAGATAGCTCAACCCAAAGAGATACAAAGTGACGAGTCCAGCAAGCACACCAAGGATCGCTCGCCGTAAGCTTCCTTCACGATACACACGCCCAACAACATACGCGGCGATCACATAACCTATTAAAAATCCAAACGTAGGCTTTAGGATGTAGCCGAACCCTCCAAACGGGGCCGTTGCAAAGACAGGAAAACCAAAGAGACCCAAAACCAGATATACCAACATGGCCATCGCCGCGTACTCGGCCCCGAGAATAAGTCCAGAAATATAAACTAAAACTGGTAAGATGCTGAACGGTACCAAACCCGGTGCCCAGTGGAGTATCATTCCGGCCAAACACATTAGGGCAGCCATAACGGACGTCATTGCCAAATTCCTTGTTTTCATAACAAGCCCTCCTCTTTCTTATTGTAAACTTCTTAATTAATGTAAGTTTACAATAGAACCAAAGAGCTTGCAATGCAATCCCCTAAATATACAGTAACCTTTTTACTAAAAAGTCCGGTTAAGTTAAAATCACATAGCCACCCAGCAGCTAAAAATACCCGCTCATTTTAGAACGAAGTTGAACTTCTCCAGCTGAAAAGCTTTTTTCTCCATCTTTCGTTTCTAAAATTAGTGCACCGTCGATCGAAATTCCCTTAAAAACACCCTGAAGCACTTGCTCCCCTTGCAGAATTCTCACGTCTTCCCCCAACCCGACTGCTCTTGCCAACCAACTTAACCTTAGGTCCTCAAACTCCTTTTTTTCAAGAGAAATCAATTTATCTTCTAAATGTTTTAAAATCGCAGCCGCTAAAATGTTTAAGTCTACTTCATAGCCCAGAATTTCATAGAGAGTTGTTGCCTTCAAGGGAGCGCTTAAGCGTTCACGGGGAAAATTCACATTTATCCCCATTCCTAGAATCAATGTTTGGACGGCATTCCATTCTCCCACTACTTCTCCAAGAATTCCTGCCAATTTCTGACCGTTAAAAACAAGGTCATTCGGCCACTTAATCCCGATGCGAAGCTGAAAAAGCTCCTCTAAGGCATCGACAATCGCAACACTTGCAGCGAGAGTTAATTTTGAAGCGTCTGCCAAGGACAAATCCGGCCGAAGCACCACAGACATCCAAAGTCCACCTCTTGGAGATTCCCACTGCCGCTGGAGCCGCCCTTGTCCGAGGCTCTGATACTTTGCCAGGACAATTTGCCCATGGACCCCTCCTTGACGGGCGAGCTCCTTGGCTCGAACGTTTGTGGATACCAACTCGTCTTCAAGACAGATCGTCCGTCCCAAGGATGTTGTCGTCAATGCCTGCTTTAAAGCCCACTCATTTAAGGACAGAGACATTTTCAATAAGCGGTAGCCATTTTTCGTCTGCCCCTCAATTTCAAAACCTTCTTCTTTCAAAACCTTAATTTGCTTCCAGACAGCTGCCCGGGTAACATTCAATTGTTGACTAATCCTCTCGCCAGACACGTATTCCTGAAGGTGTGCCGCAAGAAGTTGCAGAATGTCGTGACGTACCACTTTAGATTCCTCTTTCCCAACTTGCCCTCGTCGAAGCTTTAATGTCACCAAGATCCAAACTAAAGTCCAACGCCTGAACCGAATTGGTCAAAGCACCAATCGAGATCAGATCGACCCCCGTCTCGGCCACTTCACGAAGACGTTCTTCCTTCATCCCCCCTGATGCTTCAACGATTGCCCGATGGTCAATATATTGGACTGCCGCTTGCATTTGTTCAAGACCCATGTTATCCAGCATAATCACATCAACACCACAGCTGACCGCTTCTCTCACCTGTTCGATCGTTTCACACTCGACCTCAATCTTGATCATATGCCCGACTTGAGCTCGGATTCGTTCGACAGCCTCTGTTAATCCCCCCACTGCGGCAAGATGATTATCCTTGAGCATCACGGCATCATAAAGCCCAAAGCGATGGTTCTGACCACCGCCGACCCTGACTGCATATTTCTGTAAAGCACGCCAGCCTGGAAGGGTCTTGCGGGTATCCACAATGCTCACTGAAAGCCCAGCGACCCGATCCACCGCTCGTTTTGTTGCTGTGGCAATTCCTGAGAGATGCTGTAAAAAATTCAAAGCTGTCCGCTCTCCCTGCAAAATACTACTAAAAGGGCCGACAAGCTCTAGCACAACCTTTCCGACGTCCACTCTCTCCCCATCTTTAGCCAACCTATGAACCTGAATCCGTGGATCAACACACCGAAAGACCTCTTCAACAAGCTCTAAACCAGCGACTACTCCTGCTTGCTTAGCGTATAGTTTGGCCAATCCGGTCAAGTCTTCTGGCAAAATCCTAGTACTGAGGTCCCCTGTCCCAATGTCTTCCTTTAAGGCCTGATCAATCAGCTCCCGAAACTGGAACGTAGCATACATGATATCCCTCCTTATGTTGCCGAGAGTGCTTTTGCCAAAGTTCGTCAAGACGCAATGGATAGTCTGATCGGAAATGCGCGCCTCGGCTCTCCTTGCGCTCAAAAGCAGCTTTGGCGATAACCGCCCCCACCATCAACATGTTGGCTGTTTCCAAGTCATCCACGCAGCAGGTTGAGAAGTCGTCTTGCTCCCAAGCCATCAACAACTCCGCGGTCTTCCTGAGGCCTGCCTCATTGCGCAAGATACCAACATTGTCCCACATTAAGTCCTGAATTCGCTTGCGCAAACCTTGACCGTCAAATCGTCTGACAGAACGTTTCATTTCCGTTCCTATGTGCTTTAGATTTCCTTCAGGGCAATGAACCTCATCCCATGAAGGCCGTTTTGCTTCGATCTTATCTCCCATTTTCTCAACGATACGTGCTCCGAAAACCAATCCGTCCAACAAGGAGTTACTTGCTAAACGATTTGCGCCATGGACCCCGTTACATGCACATTCCCCTGCCGCATAAAGATTAGGTAGACTTGTTTCTCCATAGGAGTTTGTCGCAATCCCACCCATCATGTAATGAGCAGCCGGAGCCACCGGTAAGGGCGTGGATAAAACATCGATCCCATAGTTCAAACAAGTTTGGTAAATGGTTGGGAAGCGTTCTAAGATTCGTTTTTGCCCAATAGGCCTAAAATCCAAATAAACTGAGCCTTGATTCATTTCCTGCCAGATGGCCCGAGCAACAATATCGCGCGGAGCAAGTTCTTTACCCGGTACATTTTCCATAAAGCGTAGCCCTGCGCTATTGATTAAATATGCACCTTCTCCACGCACCGCTTCCGATATCAGAAAACGAGGTGCCTTAGGAATTAATAACGCCGTAGGGTGAAATTGCACAAACTCCATGTCCATTAAGTCCGCTCCAGCACGCAAGGCCACTGCCATTCCATCACCCGTGGCGACGCTGGGGTTTGTGGTATAACGATATACCTGCCCCAAACCTCCGGTAGCCAAAACCACTGCCTTGGCTAAGTGCCCTTCGAGTTCCCCTGTTGTCTCATTTAGAACTAGGGCTCCTATAATATCCCCTTTATGATCCTCTAATAGATCAACTACAAAACGTCCCTCGCCGACCGTGACATTAGAGCTCTCTTTTGCTTTGGCAACCAGAGCTCGCTCAACTTCCCAGCCCGTAGCATCCCCTAGCGCGTGCAGTATTCTTCGCTGGCTATGTGCTGCTTCACGCGTGAGCGCCAGCTCACCATCAAGTCGGTCAAACTGAGCGCCCATGCCCATCAGTTCTTCCACACAGCTCGGCCCCTCTTCCACCAAAATCCTTACTGTCAATGGGTCGCAAAGTCCGGCACCCGCCCGCAACGTGTCCTCAAAATGCAAGGTCGGAGAATCCGCTTCATCAATGGCCACTGCAATACCGCCTTGTGCATGCTCAGTATTGCTTTTTTCAATTGTTTTCTTCGTAAGAACTGTAACTTGAAAATGTTCACTCACTTTAATCGCCGTATATAATCCGGCAATGCCGCTTCCCAGCACAAGTATGTCTGAATCAAAGACCTTTACCTCTGATTTAGACCAAGCGAATAAATAACGTTTCAACATGCCCATCCCCTGCTCTTCTGCTGCTTACAAGGCTAGCATTCGGTCTAGTACCGCTTTGGCTCTAACTCGTATTTCCTCTTTCACTGTAACACGGGGAGAGAGAGCAATAAGCGCATCTCTTACTTTAGCTAAAGTTGTTGATTTCATATTTGGGCAAACTAAGCGTTCTGAAGCAAGATAGAATTCTTTATCAGGGCAAACCTGATGGAGCCGATGCATTATCCCAGATTCCGTCCCCACAATGAACTCTTTACTCTCCGACTTCTGAGCGTACGTGATTAATCCTGCTGTGGACCCTACATAATCAGCTTCTTGACAAATATCTTCCCTACATTCCGGGTGTACGATAACTTTAGCTAACGGATGCTCTTTTCTAGCCTTAAGAATATCCTCTTTCGACAAGCGGTCATGAGTTTTACAGTACCCAGGCCAGAACTCCATCGGACGCTCAAGGATATTTGCCGCATAGCGGCCCAGATTCTCGTCTGGAATAAAGAGGATATCCTTACCTTTTAACGATTGTACTACTTTTACCGCGTTAGCAGAGGTGCAGCAAATATCACTTTCCGCTTTGACTTCTGCCGAGGTATTAACATAACAGACGACTTGAACTCCAGGAACCCTCTTTTTATAGGCTCGTAAACCTTCGGCATCAACCATGTCTGCCATCGGACAACCCGCATTTGGCTCGGGCAACAAAACAATCTTATCCGGTGATAGAATAGCCGCACTTTCAGCCATGAAATGAACGCCACAAAACACTATGACTTCGGCATCCGTATTGGCAGCCTGTTGACTCAATTGCAAGGAATCTCCAACAAAATCAGCAATATCCTGAACCTCAGGTCTCTGATAATAGTGGGCCAGGATAATTGCTTTACGTTCTTTTTTAAGCGCTTCAATCTCCCCGGCTAAAATCTGAAACATTTCTTCGCTAATGGTATGCTTCATTGGTTCTCCGCCTTCCCTACAGTGACTGAATCTTTCCTAAATACTAGGTCATTCCGACTGATCTTGTCAAGATTTTTGTCCATGGACTTCTTCGGCGACAATCTTTATGCAATGATTTTTATCATCAACAAAGACAACTTTCGGGTTATACTGATGGGCCACTTCGTCAGTTAACACTGCATAAGAAATAATAATGACCTGATCGCCAACTTGAACCTGCCGGGCTGCTGCACCATTCAGACAAATTGTTCCGGAGTTTCTTTCTCCAGGAATAACATACGTTTCAAACCTTGCCCCATTGTTATTATTCACGATTTGAACTTTCTCATTAGGGAAAATATCGCTTGCTTCCAGCAACTCAGTGTCAATTGTGACACTTCCCACATATTGAAGGTTAGCTTCCGTCACGGTTGCTCTATGAATTTTAGATTTCATCATCATTCTAAACACGAGCTTCCACCCCTATCACTTTATTATCAATCAACCGAGTTGATCCGAACCGAACCGCCAAAGCTATAACTACCGGACTTTCTATATTGGTCACCTCCGATAAGTCTTGCGCATTCCGAACTTCGGCATAGTCAATAACACCCTGGCTCTCACGGGTAATTTGTTCTCGTAACCGTCTTTCCAGCACCCGTGCGGAGCGTTCTCCAGCTCGCCAAAGCCTTTCTGCCTCGTTTAAGCTCTGAGATAGAATCAAAGCTTGCTGGCGTTGTTCTGAAGTTAAAAAAATATTACGCGAGCTTAAGGCCAGTCCATCGTGTTCTCGAACAATTGGTACCGGACAAACCTCAATCGGAAGGTTCAGATCTCTGACCATGCGCTGGATAATCAAAAATTGCTGATAATCCTTCTGCCCAAAAAAGGCAAAATCGGGCTGGACAATATGAAATAACTTACATACCACCGTCACTACGCCGCGAAAATGTCCGGGACGCTTTGCTCCACAGAGCACTGTGTCCAGCTGACCAACCTCAACAAAGGTAACCATAGGGCTCGGATACATTTCCTCAGACGTCGGATGAAAAAGTGCGTCAACCCCTGCGGCTTCCACCAAGTGGGCATCTCGCTCCACATCCCTGGGGTAATTCGCATAATCTTCATTCGGACCAAATTGTAAGGGATTGATGAAAATACTCAGCACCACGAAAGCTCCCGTTTGTTTAGCCCGCTCAACTAAAGCCAAATGTCCCTGATGCAAATAACCCATGGTAGGTATGAGGGCAATTTTTCGTCCTCGACTTCTTTCTAAGGCAAGCATTTCACGCAGTTCAGAAATATATGAAGTTCTTTTCAAGTCAATCTCTACCTTTCATTGCGATCTGTTCCACATTATTTTCCAAGTAATAATTTCAACAAGCTTAACTCCTCTTGAGGATAACTTAAACCCTGCTGGGCCTTTTTGTTCTCTCCCAGCTCTAAAGCTTTTAACCCCAATTCCTGATAAATTTTCACAAGCTTGGCGGGCATATGCTCTAAGTGGCTTTGTACCACTTGCGCATCCCCGCGTGCAATCGGCCCAGTTAATGCTTGGGGTAGTCCTACCTGTTCCAAATTATAAAGTGTCCCTCTCATCAACGGCAACAAGGAGGTCAAGGCCTCCTCTGCTTGAATTCCTGCTTCAGAAAAAAGCTCTACCGCTAACGAAGCCAGAACCACCAAATAATTAGAGGCCACCACCGCACCAGCATGGTACAGCGACTTCTGAGCGGCCAAGATTGGATGTGGAATTCCACCTAAATCCCTGACAATTTCCGCCCCCAACTCCTGGTTGTCTCCTTCAATCCCGAAATGCGTTCCCCCAAGGATAGCCAACGCCTTCTCCACACTCGCAAATGCCTGCAGGGGATGTAACGATAGGCAATGGATAGGCAAACTCTCCTTGACACGTAAAACATCAGAAGGGAGTGATCCAGAACAGTGAATCCACACTTGTCCCGGTTTTATGGGGACATTAGTACTTAGATTCTCTGCAACCGTTCGAATCATTCCATCTTGTGTGGTAATAAACAAACTATCAGCCGCAAGAACAAGCTCTTCTAAAGGGAGATGGTCAATCATCAAATAACTACAAAACCGCTCATACGAGATACGACTTCGGGTATGAACTCCTATACATTTATGCCCCGCCTCTTCTAAGCGCACGGCTAAAGCCGTACCTACGATTCCGGCTCCGATAATCCCAAATTTCATCTCGCGCCCCCTCCATCCTATAATTTTAAATTAGAGTCTGCACTCGTTAAGTGCAAATACACTTAACGGTTTAATAAAAAATACCTTCACAAGCGTGAAGGTACTTTTTTATTTCCCTCCGTCTCGGTCATCTCGATCCAAGCGGTTTTATTTATTTATAAGGGATACGCTGCTTCGTGCCCTCTCCGTTTTGTAAAACACCATGTAGCGTGCCTTCAGCATCATTGATCCCACCCCAAACAGTACAACTCTTGCGATATCGTCTGCTAATTAGGTGGCGTTGTCGACACGGTGCTCTGTGCCCCTAGATTGTGAGAAGGTGCACCCTGCCTTCTCCAGATACCTCAGCAATAGGCCTTCCCGATGGCAACACAAGTTTCGGAGCGATCTCTCGCAAAGGAGCAAGGACAAAGGCCCGCTCTTCCAGATAAGGGTGGGGCAACTTCAACTCTTCAGACTCACTTGCTCTATTATCATAAAGAAGGAGGTCGATGTCAATTGTCCTCGGACCCCAATGTACCTTGCGCTCTCGTCCGAGCCGATGTTCAATCTCCTGACAAACATGAAGCAAGTCCAAAGGCTCAAGGCTTGTTTCAACTTCTATAACCTGATTCCAATACAGAGGTTGGTCCATTACACCCCAAGGCTCTGTTTCATAAATTCGTGAAGTGGCCACAATCTTGACCATAGGACCCGCCAAAGCCAAGATCCCCTCTGCAAGATAATAGGCTCGATCGCCAAGATTACTACCTAACCCCAAAAAGACCCTCATGCGCTCTCTCCTGCCTTACGCCAAATTTCCACAGAAACATCCCTGAAAATCCCTGGAATCGGAGCTTGCGGTTTATGAACCTCTACCCTCACTGATGCACAGGAAAACTGCTCTAAAATTCGTTGTGCTAACTCTTGCGCCAGATGCTCCAGTAATTGATGCTTGTCTCCAGTAACACAAGCCTTAATAACTTGATATACCTCGCCATAGTGAATTGTATCACTCACACAGTCTGAAGAGCCGGCCTGACGCAGATCCGAGAAAATGTCCATATCAATCAGAAATCTCTGCCCTAGAATTTGTTCCTCGGGCAATACCCCATGGTAAGCATAAAATTCAAGACCACGCAGGTGAATAGCATCATGCCCCGACATAATACCCTCCTCTCTGTCCTCGCACAATAGCATCTGCCATTTGCACTGCTCTACGATTTGCTTGGACATCGTGGACACGTATTATATCCACGCCTGAAACAACCCCTAGGACACTGGTCGCCAGTGTTCCTTCTAAGCGCTCATCCACAGCTTGGTTCAACGTCTTGCCAATCATAGATTTGCGAGACGTTCCAAGTAGTACTGGGTGTCCCAATATTTTGAATTCTGCCAAGCGAGCCATAACCTCAAGATTCTGCTCGGTTGTTTTTCCAAATCCGATTCCTGGATCGAGAATAATTTGATCTCCAGATAATCCATATGCTTCTGCCAATTCAATACTTTTCCGTAGAAAGGTCACCATATCCCCCAGGAGATGGTGATAAGCCGTCCCTGATTGATTGTGCATTACAATCACAGGCGCTTGGTATTCTCCGACAACCCTAGCCATATCCGGGTCTTTCTGCAATCCCCAGATATCGTTGATAATGTGGGCACCTGCTTCGAGTGCTTTGGCCGCGACACTAGCCTTATAGGTGTCAACCGAAATTGGAATCCCAAACCGCGCTAGCAGCGTCTTCAGAACCGGTTCTAACCGCTGCCATTCCTCCTCCGCAGTCACCGCCTCATGCTGCGGACGTGTTGACTCCGCTCCGATGTCCAGAATATCTACGCCTTCGGCAACCATGCGCTCTGCTTGAGCGGTAGCCTCTTCACTATTGAAGTACCTCCCCCCATCCGAAAACGAATCCGGCGTAACATTTAAGATTCCCATAATCAGAGTACGCTCCCCAAGCTTCAGCTCCGTGCCCCGACAATTCAAGATGCGTGATTGAGAGGGTTCCAGAGCTGTAAGTAACTGCTTTAGAGCCTGCCCAATTTTCTTCAGTCCAAAAGGTTGAGCTAACAGCTTACTGGCAAGATGCTCAAATTGCCGCACCGTCCCGAGTAACATAACATCGGTGGTCTCCACGTTATTTGTAATCACATCCCGGTGTACCGCTGCATCTCCGCCAATCGACAACATCTCCTGCTTAAGAATATGCGCTACCCGTAAAGGCACTTGCTCAAGTTTTATCCCACGTCCTAGTGCTTTTCCCGCCATATGAGCAATCCCACCGGGGTCAGATCCTATTTGTTTTAAAGCTAGTTTAGCTTCTACCAAATTATCAAGGCTAATCCACCGCATGCTATACGTTTGCATTGTTTTACCCTCCCCTCAATACACAATCTGTTTCATGGCATAGTTAAATTTGTAACATAGAGTTTGAGTCGAACAATGTCGACAATCTCTGGCCCAATCATCTGCTAGAGCCAATGCTTCTCCCAAAAGGGTTAGATTATCTTCAGGATGGCGACGATGTTCACGAATTCCTTGTAAAATCACTTGAATATCCTCCGAACTAAATCGACACGCTTCAAGCAAGGGGAGAGCCAGCTGTGCGCTTGCCTCGGCGTGATCTTCACCAGTTTGATATTCTACCCAGCGACCGATATCATGAAGAAAAGCCGCTGCGTATACCACTTCTTTGGGGAGAATCCCTTCTCTTCTTTCTAGCATATACGCATAAGCTACACGAGCAACATTCAACCCATGCTCAAAGCCATGCTTACAAAAACGGCGTTCCTTCTCCAACGCGTCGATTTTTTCTATGTAGCAACTATAATCTTCGTGTTCTAATAACTGGTTGATGCGAGCCATTGAATGTAAAATATTGTCCCACTCCCAACATTTTAGCCTGCTTGCTTAGCTTAGATTTATAAATTCGAGATTAAAGTGGACAATCCCTGCAAAAATATAAAGAATTCGGACTTCTTTGAATATTAAGGACTCGATGGTTTTGCTTGCTTAAAGACATACGTCCCCTTGTAGGAGGGAATAAGCAATGTCTTTTTCACAATGCTTACAGTCATACCATATTTTTTCAGAACCGGGGCTTCCAACTTGGAAAAATAATCCACCAAGGTATCTTGGTCCCCGATCGCATCTAATTCATACGGAATCCCCTCGGCACGAGTTATGGGCACTTCATTCACCAAGATCGAACTTCCGCTTAAGACAATAGCTGTTGAAGCAACAATCCGTTGGCCGTTGATGCTGGTCGCCTCAGAACCTGCAAACTTCAAGGTGTTGATCATCCTCGCAATATCATCCGTGCTAAGAGGAAAGAGAACGTTTTTATTGCGATCATCAATGCTAATTTGAATCCCAGGACCCTCCACCGCTTGGGTCCCTTCAAGTATCTGCAATTGTTTCAGTTGAGCAAGAAGTTCGGGATCCGTCCCCACCTTTTTCCTCGCCGCATCCAATTGATCCAATAAGACGCGATGATCTTCTTGAAGTTTAGTATTTTGCGCCTGAGAACTTGAAAGTACGGATTTCATTTGACCCAGACGGTCTGCGCTGATTTGCTCTGCTGCCGAGACATTTTTTTGAGTCTGCGCCTGCAGAGATATCAGGAAACCGAGGGCAATGGCCACCATGGTAACCGGTAGGGCTAAGCTTCTTTTCCAACCGTGCATTACGTTCCCTCCTTGACAGGTTCAGCGTAATGATATTCTCGCAATTTACCTGCCGGAATCTTAGCTTCTTGCAAAACCTCAAGTTTACGCGTAATTCCATATTGCTGTTCAAAATCTCCAAGCTGAAACCATCTATAAAATTTAAGAGCAGCCGATAAATTATTCGTATCTCCAATTGCTTCAATCACATAAGGAGGCATTTGACGGGTCCCATTGATCTGGATATACGATCCTCCACAGAACACCTCGGTATTTGTTGTCACACGCTGACCATTTACAGCAATCGCTTCTGCACCGCCATTCCAAAGTGCGTTAAAAATCTCGCGAATATATTGTTCATGGATTAAGAAATTATTCGGATCCTCTTCCCCAATGGCAGCCCGCTTCGAATCATCGAGCGTAATCTGTACAGCAGGACCCGCCACTGCAATCAGGCCAGCATTCATTTCTGCCTCTTGGAGTTGCTGATTTGCTAAAGTTGATGCACTTTGACCCTGAGCATATTTTGTCAATTCTTGTTGTATTTTGTCATTATCAAGAGAAATTTGTTGATTCTCTTGTTCCGTTTGAATCAGACTCGGCACAGCCGTTTCCTGCCCTGTCACCTGACTGCCAGCAAGTCCTTGAGTTTTGAGCAGAATTATAAAAAGAAATCCAACCAAAATAGACCCCAAGCCTAGTAAAGACCGTTCTCTTTTATCCAACTGCATTTAGAACACCTCCACAGAGTACCTACTTTGGAAAAAGGACACCCCTGCGGGGCGTCCTTATATCTTATTCGCTCAACCATTCATCGCCGGCTTTGCGATAGTCTATCAGTTCTTCCGGTTTAAAATACAAAGCAATCTCCCGCTCAGCACTTGTTACCGAATCTGAACCGTGGATCACATTCCGGCTAATATCCAGCGCGTACATTCCGCGAATGGATCCTGGATTCGCATTTGCTGGGTTTGTAGCCCCCATCAGCTCACGCGCCAAGGCCACTACATTTTTCCCCTCCCAAACCATCGCAACGACCGGTGAAGACATAATATAGGCGACGGTCGGTTCAAAAAATCCTTTGCCCTTGTGTTCTGCATAATGTGCTTCCGCCAAACTTCGAGCCACTTGAAGCAACTTCATTCCAGCCAGCTTGAAGCCCTTTGCCTCGAAACGCGCAATCACTCCTCCGACCAATCCCCGTTGAATTGCATCCGGCTTTAGCATAATAAATGTTCTCTCCATCATACACTTTCCTCTCAGCATCGGGCTTTAGTCAATTTTATTCAGCACATCTTCCACGCTTTGATGTGGCGACCGGGCCTCTGGATCACTTTTATTTTCATTTTCTACTGTTTCCGGCGATTTTTCCCCGCTCTTGGCTAAGTTTACAGAAACTTCGGTCTGATCTCCTGCGTTCGCCGGGACATCAAACTGAGCCATCAAAGCAGCAAAACTCTTGACGTCAAGCGTTTCTTTCTCCATTAACGCTTCAGCAATGGCATGTAATTTATCCATATTGTGCCGAATTAAGTTTTGAGCCTTCTGATAACAGTCATCGATAATGCGGCGAGCTTCTTTGTCAATCGCATATGCCACAGCATCGCTATAACTGCGGTCACGGGAAATATCTCTACCGAGAAAAACTTGCTCTTCTTTGTGGCCAAAGGTGAGTGGACCAAGTTCCTCGGACATTCCCAATTCAGTAATCATTTTGCGAACTATCCCAGTGGCCCGTTCCAGGTCATTTGATGCCCCAGTACTAATTTCATGAAGAACGACCGACTCGGAGACTCGTCCGCCGAGCAACATAGTCACTTGGTCAAGCAATTGAGATTTGGTCATATAATTACGGTCCTCTTTGGGCAGAAGCAGCGTATACCCTCCTGCTCTTCCGCGTGGGATAATCGACACCTTGTGCAAAGGATCCGTATGAATCAGGAGCTCTCCCAGTAAAGCATGCCCTGCTTCATGATAAGAAACAAGTTTCTTTTCGAAAGGACTAATCACGCGACTCTTCTTTTCCGGTCCCGCGATGACCCGTTCAATCGAATCCTCCAAGGCCTGCTGTCTAATTTGGGTTTCGCTCCGACGCGCCGAAAGCAGTGCCGCTTCGTTGATTAAATTGGCTAGATCCGCGCCAGTAAATCCAGACGTTCGGCGAGCGATAACTTCAAGATCAACATCTTTGGTTAGAGGTTTACCCTTCGCATGAACTTTAAGAATTTCTTCTCGTCCTCTTACATCCGGAACATCAACCACTACTTGCCGGTCAAAACGACCAGGACGCAAGAGAGCTGGATCAAGGACATCCGCCCTGTTCGTAGCAGCTATAATAATTACGCCATCATTCCCGTTGAAGCCATCCATCTCTACGAGAAGTTGGTTAAGAGTTTGTTCACGTTCATCATGACCGCCCCCTAAACCGGCACCCCGTTGTCGTCCAACGGCGTCGATCTCATCAATGAAGACAATACAAGGGGCGCTTTTTTTAGCCTGTTCAAACAAGTCTCGCACCCGAGAAGCTCCAACCCCGACAAACATTTCCACAAAATCAGAACCGCTGATGCTAAAGAAAGGCACACCTGCTTCTCCCGAAACAGCGCGAGCAAGTAAGGTTTTGCCAGTTCCAGGAGGCCCAAATAACAGAACCCCGGTGGGGATCTTCGCTCCTAATTCAACAAACTTTTTCGGGAACTTCAAGAATTCAACCACTTCTTCAAGTTCTTCTTTAACCTCGTCAGCACCCGCTACATCCGCAAAGGTCACTTTCTTCTTATCCTCCCCAACCAAGCGAGCTTTACTTTTACCAAACTGCATCACCCGATTTCCGCCCCCCTGGCTCTGTTGCATCATAAAGAAGAATAAGATTACGATGACCAAGATGGGAAGCAAAGTAGTCAATAGGCCGAACCACCAAGGCGACTCCGGAGGAGGTGTTAAAGTTAAGGGGAGGTTATGGGAATACAAATCTGCTGTAAGTTGTTGGTCATTGGCTAGTCCGGTCACCTCGTGCTCGGTGGTATCCTTCATCGTGACCGTATACTTAATGGTATTGGTTTCAACAACAGCCGAGACAGCTTTAACTTGGTCCTCAACAACAGCTCGTTTAAAAGCGTTGTAATCCATTACTGTATCTTTGCTTACAGGAGGGGTCGACAATTTGATTAAAAAAATCGCCATGAGAATTATCAGTATATAAATAGTAGCATTTTTAAAGACCTTCAAGTATGGTCCTCCTCTCTAGTGGGTAAATCGCCGCATTTAGAAGCAATTCCACATATTATACCATGCAGTATTAGGTTTTACAATGAATTCAAATTAGAACCCGATCCCTGCGGTTTGAGAACGCAATAAACCCTTTTAGCGTTCTGATCTAATCGACACAGGCCACTTTGACGAACACCGGGAATCCAAAGCACCTCTGCACCGCAGGCAAGCAACGGCAGTGCATTTCTTTCCTTAGTTGAAATATTTTCTTCTTGAAAAACCTTTTTTAGCGACTTATGCCCAACCCCTTGAAACCACATTTTGTCCCCTTCCCTTCGAGTGCGACATACCAACTGGCCTTGCAACTCGCTTAAGAGATCACGATTGAAAACCGCCACCTTGTGCTTGTTTTCGTGAAACGTCCCGTTCTCTGAGGAGGAGTTCCAATCCTCCAACACACCAATCGCCAACTGCAAACTCGGGATTACGAACCAACGCCCCATGTCCAAGGCAATTTCCGGAAAGGCTCGGCCAACCTGCTGTTGATTGTGAATCAGTGCAACTTCGCCGAGTTGCCCTCTAGCAAGAGCAGAACAGTTAAACCAAATCCCCTCATCTGTAATTTTAACCGTCAGGCCTGGCAGATCCTGCCTCCAACCAGGCCTTCCGCCGGTGCCCATGATTTTAGTAACATAGCTATACCCTAACCCTCTTGGTTCATGGGTGGTCAACATCGCTGCTCTACGTAATAGGCGAGAAAGAATCGCTGCCGGCTCAGCAAAGATGTCGCGACTTAAACCGATTATACCAGCAGTGTCTCGAATCTGGTAGCGTTGCCAAGCTGTCTCCACCTGCTGCGCCAAATATTCTTCATCCCAGCGCAGAAGTTCGCCTGTATGCCCTAATACCTCTTGAATTCGAGGATTGTAGACTTTTTCTAATTCCGGTAATAACTCCAAGCGAATTCGGTTACGAATATAAACTGGCTCTGCATTTGAACTATCAAGTGCATAGGGCAGAGCTTCTTGCGCACAGTAATTCAAAATATCCACTTTCCCAAACGTCAACAGGGGACGAATGATCGAGTCTCTCGTTGGATATATTCCAGCTAATCCTGCCGTCCCACTCCCTCTAAATAACCTATACAAAATCGTTTCAGCTTGATCACCTAAGTGATGAGCCGTTGCAAGAAGGGTGCACCCCTCCTTACGCATATCCTCTTTCCAACGAGCGTAACGCCATTCTCTAGCCGCCTCTTCAAACGATTGACCCATAGTTTTAGCATACTCTTTGGCATCGAAACGGTGAACAAGGCAAGGGGTCTCCCACTTCGCTGCCATATCCTGAACCAAGTGTACTTCATCATCGGACTCCTTGCGAACTCCATGATGAACATGCGTTAAAACCAAAGAAATTCCTTTTGCCCGCTCTTCTTGTACATAACGCCAAAGAATATGACTTAAAGCCATTGAGTCTGGTCCTCCAGATACTGCGACCAAGACTTTAGAATTTGAGGGAATCAGTTGGGGTAATACGTGCGTGCGCAGTTTTTCGTACATGTCTTTTACCCCCTTTCCAGACCAAACGCAAAGGAACTGTCGCTAACGCAATCCCAACCGCAATGGCACCCGCGGCGAACAATGTCTCGGTACCTTTGGTCAAAGCCCCGATGAAATCCCCTTTAACCAGAGCTAACATCGTAGAATACGCTCCCGCTCCTGGTACCAGAGGAATAATCCCCGGCACTGCAATAATCACAACAGGAACGCGAAATATACGAGCTCCTCCTTCTGCTAAAAGGCCGATTCCCACCGAAGCTAAAAAGATCGCCGTGTTCGCACCTCCAAGTGATCTGAAAATCAACCAGCCAATGGTTCCAGCCAAAGCGCCTGGCAATAAGTAACGGACAGGAACATTAAAAACCACGGCAAAAGCGAGCGCAGCGATGAAAGCAACTATGAGTTCTATTAGCATTCATTCTACCTCCCTTGCTTTCAAAATAGCTCGCAACTTATTAACCTTTACAACCTTAACATTCTCTCCGTTTAAACACAACGGCATACTTAAACAAAATGGCTAAAACTCCCACGAAAAATAAAATTTTATACTTTGTCGAGGTAATTTGTGAATTTCTTCTAAAAATTCAGAGAGCAACCCCCATTTTGCAGTTTGAAAATAGAAAAGGCCCTGATTTCTCAGGACCTTACAAATCTTCCGTCAATAATAACCTTGTTCTAGAACAAGCCGCTGACTTTTCCGGTCTTAGTATCAACGTCAATTCTTCTAAAGCCAGGGTCAGAACTTGTACCAGGCATCAAAGTGATGGTTCCAGCCATTGGACAAAGGAACTTAGCTCCACCATAAACTAAGATGTCGCGAATTGGTAATCTCCAGCCTGTTGGAACCCCTTTTAAAGTGGGATCATGGGATAAACTCAAATGAGTTTTCACCATCATCGTGGAGAAATCTGCATAATGCGAATCAGCTTCAAATCTCTCAGCCTTAGCTTTGGCTTCAGGAGACCAATCGACACCGTCTGCACCGTAAACTTCTTTAGCGATAAGCTCAACCCGTTGACGAAGAGGCATTTCCAGCGGATAGAGGCATTTGAAATCAACCTTTTCTTTACAAGCATCCATAACGGTATCCGCTAATTCCAAAGCGCCGTCTCCGCCTTCACCCCAGTGATTGGAGTAAGCACAACGAGCTCCTGCTGCTTTGACAATTTTCTTTACCAAGTCAATTTCTGCTTGAGTATCTGTAAAGAAGCCGTTCACGCAGACAACCGGAATAATCCCAGATTTCTTAACGGTCTTAAGGTGATGAAGGAGGTTAGCACACCCTTTTTCCACAAGTTCAAGATTTTCTTGAGTATACTCTTCTGGTAGTGGCCGACCTGGTACCACAGCTGGTCCGCCGCCATGCATTTTTAAAGCTCGGATCGTTGCCACAAGAACAGACACATTTGGTATTAAGCCGCCCAAACGGGCTTTAACGTTCCAAAACTTCTCAAAACCGATATCTGCTGCAAAGCCACTTTCCGTAACATGATAATCAAACATCTTGAGTCCAAGACGATCAGCGATAATGGAAGACTGGCCAATGGCAATATTCGCAAATGGACCAGCATGAACCATGACGGGTTGACCTTCAGCGGTAAAACAGATCGTTGGGTTAATTGTATTACGCATCCAAGCGGTCATTGCACCATCAACTTCTAAGTCTTTAGTGGTAACTGGTTGGCCCGTCTTACTATAAGCAACAATAATTTTGCCAATCCTATCTCTCAAGTCGGGGAGATCTTTGGCAATCGCCAAAATAGCCATTAACTCCGAACCAACGGCAATTCCAAATTTAGATTGCATTTGGAAACCATCTTTTTTGCCGCCAATCCCCATGATAATATTTCTCAAACCTTGAACCGCAAAATCTATGATCCAGCCCATTTCTACATTTTTAGGGTCTATGTCCAAACGCTTCAAGTTTCGTTTAGCCAACTCTTCATCTGTATAGTTAGCTTCATGCTGCATCCTGGCATTAAGTGCAACCATAGCGAGGTTGTGGGCATTCATAATGTCATTGATATCTCCGGTCAGTCCTAAAGAAAACTCAGTCATCGGTATTAACAGAGCATTACCACCACCAGCGGCCGTACCCTTGATATTCATAGTTGGGCCGCCAGACGGTTGTCTAATTGCGCCGCCAACATTCATGCCTCTCTTAGCTAAGCCTTCGATCAGACCTAAGGTTGTCGTTGTTTTTCCTTCGCCTAATGGCGTTGGTGTGATGGCTGTGACTTCAATATAAAAGCCATCGGGCTTATCTTTGAGACGTTCCATCATTTTCAGAAAGTCCACTTTTGGAGTTCTTCCGTAAGGAATCAATTCATCTTTGTTGAGTGACAGTTTTTTCACCAATTCCTCAACCGTTGGCATGTTCTTTTCGGCTTCTTCGGCGATCTCCCAGTCTTTTAGTTTTGTAGCATCCCAAGCCATCTTAACACTCTCCCTCAATTTAGCTTACTCTTTCCTGGAAACCCAGGAATAGAAACCTTTGCTAGGATCTTATAAAGACACAATAGTTTGATTCGCCATAAAATTCTGTTTTCCTTCTTTATATAAAATAATTTCTCTGGTGTGAAATTATGGCCGAAACCTATTTCCGAAGAGCACATCTAAATTATAGCTCTAAAAAACAGCTTTTCCTAACATATTTTTGCTTGTTTAAAGTTGATATTCCGAGTAAATAGTATAAAACAGACCTATAATCGACAATGAGGATAACTATTGTTGATCATGACGAGTTTTCCTCTTGTAGCAGAGTTAATGATTGAATTTATGATAATAGTATGCCTTAATAAGGAATTAATTATGTCGATAAAATAATGGCTAAGGACATAATCGCACTCACACGCTATTAAATCCGATTCTGAATAGGCCTCATAAAAACCTCGCTTAATTTAGGGCTGTAATTGAGACACTAGGGTAACGTTCCGCCAATCCACAAATAAAGTGTCAAAATAGACCCGACTCCAGAGGCGATGGCAAGCGCCACTCCAAATGCCTCTACCCCGCGAATTGATGCCGAAATAAGATCTTCAAATAAGGCATCCCTGACGGAGGTCGTAATTGCGAGACCGGGCGCCAGCACCATAATTGAGCCAATGACCGCCAAATCAAATTGAGTAGTCGGCCAAAATTGTCTTATAACCAGATTTGCAAGGGCTGTCGTCGCACCGGCCATCGCTAGCGCAACAAAGTTCAAAATTTCTCTTTTTTGGAGAAATTCCATCACAATCATGACCAGTAAACCCGTAATCCCAGCTGCCAACACAGAACCCAGATGAGCCCCTAATAAATAACTGAACGCGGCACTACCGATTGCTCCCGCTAAAAGACGAATCCCGGTTGGATATCTTCTGGGCAGACGTTCCACTGTTTGCAGCTCAGCATATGCCGCTTCAACCGTTAGTATTTCTGCTGAGAGTTGCCGGGAAATCCGATTTACCTCCAGAACTTTAGTCAGATTAAATCCGCGGTGATGAATTCTGGCAATACGTGTCTGGGTCTGCACTCCGTCGTTGATCGTACAAAAGATCCCTTGAGGAACAGCAAAGACATCTGCCGTTTGTGCTCCAGCTGCGACTGCCATACGCACCATGGTCTCTTCGACACGAAAAGTTTCTCCACCATTCTCCAAAATCAATTGTCCAGCCAAGAGGACAAGATCAGCAAACTCTGCCATAAAATTATCACTCGTTCCAATAGTTTTTTCGAATTACTAATATAATTCCATCATCATCCAAGTCTCCCCCACTTAAGCGGCGGGCTTCCTGTCCAATCTGATCAGCGATTTCTTGAGATTTATTGAAAGTTGTTCTCTCTAAAAAATCCCGAATCCAATCCGTACCTTCTTTTAAAACATCCTGCACTCCATCCGTTAATAGAATCAACGTTTCCCCACTCTGCATCTCTGCCTCGATGACCGGAGTATCAATTTGGTTCAAAATGCCCGCCGGAAGGCTCGATGAGGCAAACGCTTTCACTCCGTCAGGCGTGATCAGATAGGAGGAAGAAGCTCCCACTTTGATGAGCTTTAGATTGGCCGATTCTAAATCAAGAATTGCCATATCAATTGTTACAAAACTTTCTTCAGGGGAACGCAGTACCAAGATGGAGTTCAAGGCCTGAACTGCGCCTTCCGGATCAAATCCGGTCGTCAGGAGTTGCTCCAGAAGGGACAATGCAGTTGCACTCATCTTAGCGGCATTCTCTCCCACACCCATTCCATCACTTAAAACAAAGGCATGCTGCGTCCTCGAGAAGGCGATAGAAGCATAATTATCCCCACTCATGGCGTTACCAGTTTTCGTAAATGTGGTCACCCCTACATCCAGAAAATGACGACGACGGCGAGCTAAACTTGATGGTTTTATTACTTCCCAATTATGTTGGGTGTGAAGCTCTTTGGCAAGATTTCCGATAACCTGCGAGACATTGAGAAACTGGCGAGACAAGGCCTCCTGATTAAGGACGAGACGACGCCGCCATGTTTCCTGGCTCTTCTCTTGCTCAATGATAAATTGCACACCCAACAACATTTCCTTAAGTCGACCGCAATGCCGCTTCCATTCGACTGGTAGAGTCTGTAACTTGGTATCAGCTTGACTTTCTACCAATCCAAAAAGTTCAAAGAAAATATGGTACGTCTTATAAAACTCTCGATTCCAACAGGCATCCATGGTCGGGCAAGAATGACACACTCGCTCTACCAAAACATTCATAAGTTCAGGAATTTCAGGGCGCATCTCGAACGATTCGGCCTCAGCCGCTTGATAACTCAGGGCGATTTGATCAAAAATTTCTGCTAAAGCTTTTACTTTGGAAACGGTTGTTTCAACCTCTGGAATCGACTTTGGTTTTAATAAATTCCTTGGGGCAGTTGCTCCCGGCCAGAGAAGGAAGAGGAAAAGACCAACTGTTGAGGAAATGAGTTGTGTATAGATTGCCTCTTGCCGTAAAAAAACTGTCAACATCAGCATAACCGCAATGAAAGCCGTTCCAATTCCTATTTTACCAAACCGGCGAAACGCACCTGTACAAAAACCAGCTAACCCGTAAATTCCGGCATCCATCAGATTCTGGGTATTCATAGTTAATTGGGGCATAAAACCCAAGAGTGCTCCCACACCTGCCGCCGTTCCCGCACCATAACGTTCTGAGACAAATAACGTGAAAAAGCTCAACAAGACAACAGAGAAGTTAACTCCCATAACCTGAACGCCCTGGAGACCACTAAGCACACCGATGAGGATCAATAGCCAGGCAATTCCTTGTTCACGCTGAAATTCACCTCTCCAGATGGCCTCTTGATGGCCCATTGCAAACCAAAAAATAAGGGCAAAACCTCCAGACAATACACTATGTAAGCCTACCGTGAAAAATCCATACAGGTCGGGCTTCGCCAAGCTTAGAGCAAGAGAAGAAATGAGGGCTACCATCAAACCTGTCAGAGTAACTAAATAAATCCCCTCGAGCTTTTTTTGGCGCATAAAAGGCAAAATCACCGTCAAAGCTGCTAACATCACCATAACTTGTAAAGCAAAGGATACGTCACCCAGTGAAATCACACCGATTAGAATACCGAGTAAGCCAAAAGAAACCCCGGCCTCCCCTCTTAGCAGCAAAGCTGCCCCAAATGCAACTCCGAAGGGATGAAGGCCCAAAATACTGCCTCGTGCCAACAAACTTCCCAATACTACTGGAAGAAACGTGCTTTCGATTGAAATTCGACTCCGCAGGCTTTGATCTAATTTTAACGTTGCCCATTCTGCCATAATGTCACCTCTTACCTATTTATGGTAACATTATAGCCCACAAGAATAGCAAAGCTTGTCTAGTCAAGTCATTAAAGCACAACAACTTTCGACCTTGTTCATACGAAATCTCTTTATAATCCCGCCTTAACCCTATAGCTCTCTTAAATATACCGACATTTTCACAAAAATGGTATAAGAAAAACCGCCTTTCGGCGGTTACCTACTAGTATCTACTTGAACCTCTGCCGCCACGTTTAGAATCTGTGGCTCGACGAAATTCTGTCTGGCGCTCATCACTGTCTTTTATAAACTTAGCCAATTTATCCTCAAAGGACACGGTTGGCGGAAGACGGCGTTCACGACTTACATTACGAATAGTGGGATTTGCTTGTTTGATGGAAAGTCCAATTTTACCTTTTTCATCAACGTGAATGACTTTCACTTTAACATGATCCTGTTCCTTTAAATAATCCCGAACATCCTTGACATAGGCATCAGCGACTTCCGAGATATGTACGAGTCCGGTTACTCTATCCGGCAATTCAATAAATGCTCCGAAGTTCGTGATCCCTGTCACGACTCCTTCAACAATACTGCCAACGTCAATGGCCATACGAAGTAAACTCCTCCTTGTGATGATCTATCGATCCTACTCTATATTATATGCAGCACATTTCATGCCTGTCAAGGTTAAGAAGAGCAAAGTAGGGTACTAATTCTTGGGAGAAATGAGAATTTCGCCATGTTTTACGAGTCCTAACTGCTCTCTGGCCAATTTTTCTATGTAACTCGGAGTATTTAGCTGAGTAATTTCATCGTTAAGAACTTTTTCCTGTTGAAGTAAGGTTACTTTTTCTTGATTTAAATGAGTTAATTGTCCTTCAACCTGAGTACGGAGCTGCCAGATTTGCCAGGCTGAGCTTCCGACTACGGCAAGCGTCAAAACTAACACAAGGACAGAACCTGGGCGAAGTCGACCCCTTTGCCGATTTTTAATCTTAACTTTCTGTCGAGCCTTCTTCATCCAATTCCTCTCCTCCTAAACCAAGCTCTCCGCCCGGAATAATACAAACGATCTCATACCCTTTGCTTCTGGCCCGAGTTAATAGAGTTGCCACAGAACTTTGACTGAGATGGAGTTGTTGAGCAATGTTTTCCAGAGATTTTCCACTTTCTTTAAGGATCACCGCCTGGCGTTCCCTAAAGCTCAGTTTTTCCAAACCCCTAATTTCAAGTTGCACTGTGGCACACCCTTGCTAAATAGTTATACACAAAGTGTGGATAATTTGTGTACAGATCACTTACAAACAATGGACATATCGATATAACTCCATTATAGCCACTCCCAATTAGGGAATCAATCCCTCTGGGAATTTTTACCCCTTTATTTTTGGTGGCCAGAGATGATTCCAGTACTCCTTTACCCTCCTGTTCATACGAGAGATTGGCCCAAGCAAGATATATTCTCCGATCCGATAAAGAAGCAGACCGAACCAGTTCAATAAAGCATAGAGTGGGCGCATAATAAGAACAAGTCCTCTAATTGGAATCTCTATCCCCCTGTGGATAAGATCTGCCAGATTCGTTATAACCCGATAGAGCCCAAGAAAGCAGCGTACGGAAAACCGACTCAATAATCTCAGATAGAGAATCAGGCCCAATAAACTGCCCCAAATAATATATATACGAAAAGCCAGCGCATTTGCCCTTTCAAAGAAGCGGAACAGAATATACAACGCCACTAAAGAAAAGAATACATCTCCTACAAAGGTCAATATTCGTCCCCAACCTTGCCAATGTCGTAAAGAGCGATAAAAATCAAAAACCAGTCCTACTGTTGCCCCCGCCACGACTACCCAAAAAAACGTTACGAATTCTGAGATTGTTCTTCCTCCTTTCTTCTGACGCTTAAGGCTTTTATTAACGAAATATCCGGTTCAAAAAACTTTGACGAGCAGCGCCGCTCGGATTGCGATGATAGATTAAAGCATCAACTTGCCCTTGAAGATTAACCAAACCCTCCTCAAGATTAAGCAATTTAATGCCTAACAGATCTCCTTTAATACTCAATATCCCAAGTTCTGTTTCCAGCACAATCTCCTTGGGGTCAAAGGACTGAACCTTTTGTATTCCCGTCAACGCAATTTGTTCACGATTTTCCATGACAAGGCGATGTCCTTTGGCAACTTTGTCCACTCTGCCCCATCCCCCTAACTCTTTTTCTTCTTAAACCCTATTCACCTTGCCCATCCTTTAGACGTTTATATAAAAAGACAGAGTCTTTAAAATTAAGACTCTGTCTTTCGTTCATCCCTAATCAGTTCATAGAGCGTTTGGGCTTCATTGGCCCTTACACTGTTCGGGGTCGCTAAAACCTGGACTTCGATAACGTGATTTCCCATCTCCAGGATGACCCGGTCTCCCACCTTGATTTCTGCTGAGGGCTTAACCGTCCGGCCATTGATTTTGATCTTTTCCCCAACACAAACATCTTTGGCAACCGTGCGCCGCTTAATGAGCCGTGAAACCTTTAAGTATTTATCAATCCGCATATCTACCCCCCTTTTTAAGTACTAAAAATCAGGTTCCAGCAAAAACCTGGAACCTGATTTTGTAATGATCTCCAAAGACTCATTTTTGGACCGCATCCTTAAGAGCCTTACCTGCCTTGAAGCCAGGTACCTTAGCTGCAGGAATCAAGATAGTTTCTTTAGTTTGGGGGTTTCTTCCTGTTCGTTCCGCCCGTTCTTTCACTTCAAACGTTCCAAAACCAACCAGTTGTACCTTTTCACTTTGTGCCAAGGACTCCTCGATTACCTCGAAAACAGCTTTGACTGCCTTTTCTGCATCCTTCTTGGACATGTCAGCCTTTTCTGCAACAGCGCTTACTAATTCCGCTTTATTCAAAAATAGTCCCTCCTAAAATAACTGATCTTATCATGAATAATTATATTTCGCGATAAATAACCAAACTCCTGCTTTTTTAGGGTATATCACATTAATTTACTACTTTTTTCTTGAGATTTTGCCTTCTCCCAAAAAACATCCATTTCATCAAGCGGTAATTTTTGAAAGTCCAGGCCGTCTTTTTGACTTAACTCAACCATTTTAAGAAAACGGCTTTGAAACTTATGTATGGTGGCCCTGAGAACTTCTTCTGCATCAAGCTTTAAAAACCGAGATAAATTTACAACCGCAAACATTAGATCCCCTAGTTCTTCGCGAATTCCAATTCCATCTGCTAAGGCACTTCTAAGCTCTTGTAATTCTTCCTGGACCTTTCCCCAAGGGCCATCGAGATCTGGCCAATCAAACCCTACCTTAGCTACTCTACGTTGCGTTGCAGAAGCCAACATAAGGGCAGGTAACCCCAAGGGATCTTTAAAAAAGGCTACTTCATCATTTTCATTGCCGCTTGCTTTCTCTTCCTTTTTAATTCTATCCCAAGTCAGAATCACATCAGCAGCTGTTTCGGCCTTCTCTTTCCCAAAAACATGGGGATGCCTGCGAATCAGCTTTTTAATAATACCATGAAGTACGTCCTGGAGTTCGAATTCACTAGCCTCGGAAGCAAGTTGGGTATGAAAAACAACTTGCAACAATAAGTCTCCCAACTCTTCACACAAATTATACATATCATGCTTCTCAATCGCGTCAAGAACTTCATAGCTCTCCTCAATCAAACACGGTTTTAAGCTTTCATGTGTTTGTTCAAGGTCCCAAGCACACCCCTGCTCAGAGCGCAAGGTCGCCATGACTTTGGCCAATTTAGAAAAAGAGATAACCTCTGAGTTCGGTGGCAAAACAATCGTCGTCAAATGATCAAATGTCCCATGATCCATTTCGTAGAGTGGATGCTTGTCCACCTGTTCGAGGGGGGTGCCAAGGGCCTGGGCGACATACACCGCAGCATCCTCTGGATAGGCAGTCATGAGATCCAATTTAACCTCTGAGGCAATTAATTTATTATACACTTGGGGAACAATCAGCCATTCCTGCCCCGTCAGTCCTACATCTTTAAGGGCATCATAATTACGTATTAACACCCCCTCAATTGGGTCGAACTTCAGAACTCTGAAAATCTCCTCCACAAAACTCATGGCTGGATGGATCACGACTTCAAACTCCTGCGCGAGCTTTTCGCCAATAAGTTGAACCGTCTTTTCCGCAACTAAAGGGTGCCCCGGAACCGCATAGATGACCTCAGAGCCCTTTTGCAACTCTCTGCGCAACAACTCCGTAATTTTTTCATACACTGCCTCGAAGGAGGATTCCTTGGCATAGATCTCATCAAACGAATCGACCAGCACACCCTCGGCCATCAGCTCCTGAACACAAGGATGCTGCGCTGTTCGCACAAAAATTTTCTTCGCGCTACATATGCGCCGATAATTTCCAAGGGTTAACTGGTCCAGCCCCGCCGGACCTAAGCCGATAACATGAAGACACGAGGACATTTCTTTCCACCTCCTAGGGATAGTTTATCATAAAAAAAATAAAGCGGCACCTACCGCTTTATTTTCATCGGGCCTTTTTGTTATTGTTCCATTTGCTTTGCTAAAAAAGCTGCAGCAGTTTCAACCAATTTAATCTCCAACTCGCCCATCTTCATATTAGGCTCCTTGGACATGAGCATTACTGCGCCTATAGGATCCCCTTGGGAAATAATCGGGGCAATGACTTCGCTGGTACACTTGCACTTATCTTCTTCGTCATTGTCAGGACAGCTTTTACAGGAGCTGTTTTCTCCTGCCGCTCCGATATGAACAGTTTTCCTTTCCTCCATAGCTTGTTCTACGGCAGGTCCTACCGCTTTATTTAGATACTCTTTCTTTGATGCTCCAGATACTGCGATAATCGTATCTCGATCTGTGATACAGGTAATATGCCCAGTTGCTTCGAAGAGCGAATCAGCATATTCTTTGGCGAATTCTCCCAATTCACGGATAGGTGAATATTTCTTAAGTATAACTTCCCCTTCCCGATCTACAAAAATTTCTAACGGATCTCCTTCCCGAATACGAAGAGTCCGACGAATTTCTTTTGGAATAACGACACGACCGAGGTCATCAATTCTTCGTACGATACCTGTTGCTTTCATAATATGCACATTCCTCCTTTTGTCGTTCCCGAAAACTCATTTCGTCCTTGTCTTTTTGCCACCTTAAATTCAATGATAGTATATATCTAGGGTTTGCCAATTATTCATTTTTTTCCAATGTAAAACAAAAGAAGGCAATCTTTATTGCCTTCTTTCCTTCATCCGTTCCATAACCTTCTAGAGACACGCTGCCGCGTAACCTTACGAAGCAGGCTCATAACCTTTGGCATACTCAATTTTCGTCTTTTTACGCAGAGCATCAAAGTACGTCTGAAACTTCGCGTCTTTTGCTTGATTGAGCGCATCTTGGGCCACTTGGGCTTTAACCTTTGTATAGTCTGGAGCTGCTGCAGGTGTATGTGCTTGAACAAAAATTACATGATAACCAAATTCGGTTTTAACAGGTGTTGTTGAAAATGTACCCACTTTCTGAGCGAACGCAGCTGTTTCAAATTCAGCAACCATTTTCCCCTTAGTAAAGGTTCCGAGGTCCCCACCGGACTGTTTGGCTCCAGGTTCAATAGAATTGTCTTTAGCAAGCTGTTCAAACTTAGGCAAAATCGCTACGTTGTCCTTCTCCGCCGTTTGAAGTTGCACAATAATTGCTTTGGCTTCATCTTCTGTCTTAACTAAGATATGATGGGCTGTTACACTTTCAGGTTGGCTATAATTCGCTATGTTTTTGTCAAAAAAAGCTTTTACTTCCGTATCGCTCAGCGCTTTGACATCAACTGTTATTTTCGAGTAAAGCGTCAAAAAGTTCTTTAATTCTGGTTCCGTCATACCCTGTTGGTTTAAAGTATCTTGAAATTTCGTTGCATCCCCAATATTCTTCTTGATGACGTCTTCTTGCGTCGTAATTGCTGCATCCTGTGGATTAAGCTTTTGATTTTTTACTTCTTGAGCAATAATTTTTCCTTCGATCATGCGATCTAACAACTGGGTTTTAATCTGGGTTAGGGCCTGTTTACCTTGGTCTGTATCGAATTTCATGCCTTGTTTTTCATAGGTTTTTTGGGCATCAGCCACGCGGGCATCATAGTCCTTAACCAAGATTGAATCTCCATTAACTTTTACCGCCCATTTACCGCCAACCAACGAAGAACACCCCGTGGCCATAAGCATAAGTGCCAAGATCCCTAAAATTATCCCAACCTGGGACTTTTTCATATGTACACACCCTTTCAAATTAGACATAAGAACAGTATATCAAGGAGTTGCTTTTGAAGCAACGTCACAAAATGTCGAAAGCACGCGGTATACCGCTTCAATTACCGCCTCTTGCTCAATCGTACGCAGCCGAATTTTGCATTCCAGATTCCCATTAGGCATTGTCTTAAAAGACAAGGGGTGAGGGGAAGCAGATGCGACTGCCATCAAATGCTCTCCCGTTATAAAATCCAAATCTGCTGCAAAACGAATGACGACACTTTGTTTGGCTTGTTGAATTTGTTCGATCTTTAGAGAGCTTGCCAACAATTTGATCCGGATGATTTCAATTAGGTGCTCGACCTCACGCGTTGGAGTTCCGAAACGATCCACCAATTCATCAACCATCTCACTAAGTTGTCCTTCATTTTGAACCATTGCCAAGCGTTGATACAACGACGCCTTAGTTTGACGGTCCACAACATAGGGATCCGGCAAAAAGGCATCTACCTGAAGTTCAATGCTTGGTTCGCTGACTTCCTCAACCTTTTCTCCACGCAGTTCCTGAACCGCTTCTTTGAGCATCTGACTGTACAATTCAAAACCCACCGCCGCTAAATGCCCATGCTGTTGGGCACCGATCAAGTTCCCCGCCCCACGAATTTCTAAATCTCGCATGGCTATTTTAAATCCTGCCCCAAATTCCGTGAACTCACGGATTGCTGACAGGCGTTTTTCTGCAATTTCGGTGAGAATCTTTTGCGGTTTATATAAAAGATAGGCAAACGCTTTGCGATTCGATCGCCCGACACGCCCTCGCAATTGATAGAGCTGGGATAACCCAAAACGATCGGCCTCATCAATAATAAGCGTGTTGACATTGGGCATATCCAATCCTGTTTCAATAATGGTCGTGGAAACCAAGACATCCATTTCCTGTTCCAGAAAAGCAAGCATGACTCGTTCCAACGCCGTTTCGCGCATTTGACCATGGGCGACACCGAGCCGCGCTTCGGGAACCAATTGACTTAAATATTGGGTAACCTGGTCCATATCTTCAACTCGATTATGGACATAGAACACTTGCCCTCCGCGTTGAATCTCCCGCCGTATGGCATCCCGTACGACGTCAGGCCGAAATTCGGTAACATACGTTTGCACTGGATACCGACCTTCAGGTGGAGTCTCAATCACACTCATGTCCCTAACGCCCACTAAAGACATGTGCAGTGTCCTCGGAATCGGAGTTGCCGAAAGGGTCAGCACATCAACATTACCCTTTAATGTTTTCAGTTTCTCCTTGTGAGTAACCCCAAACCGTTGCTCTTCATCAATAACCAACAATCCTAAGTCCTTAAATTTGACGGCCTCAGAGAGAATACGGTGCGTACCCACAATAACATCAATTCGTCCCTCCCTGAGGCCTTTGAGTATTTCCTTTTGCTCCTTCGGGGACCGAAAGCGACTCAGCATTTCGATCGTAATCGGATACCCTATAAACCGTTCTTTAAAGGTATTAAAATGTTGTTGGGCTAAAATAGTTGTGGGAACAAGAACCGCTACTTGCTTGCTATCCATCACCGCTTTAAATGCCGCGCGGAGGGCGACTTCTGTTTTGCCATACCCTACATCTCCACAAAGTAAGCGATCCATCGGCCGTGGGCGCATCATGTCAACTTTGACATCCGCAATGCTCTGGAGTTGATCCGGGGTCTCTTCATAAGGGAACTTCTCTTCAAATTCGTTTTGCCAGACATTATCCGGAGAAAAAGCAAATCCTTGGATTGCCTCCCGCTGAGCATAAAGTTTTACTAAATCAATCGCCATATCTTTGACGGCGCTGCGTGTTTTACTCTTTACCTTATACCACTCTGTCCCCCCAAGTTTGTAAAGTTTAGGCAGGGTTTCTGCACCACTTCCCAAATACTTTTGCAGGAGATGGAGTTGATCCAGAGGAACATAGAGCCGGTCTTCTCCAGCATAGCGGATCCCAAAATAGTCTTTTTCTATACCACCGACCTCTAAGCGATCAATACCCGTAAATTGGCCGATCCCGTGGTGGACGTGCACCACAAAGTCTCCCGGTTTAAGATCCGAGATAAATATATTCTTCTGCGCAGGTGGGCTAGATTTCTTGCCCGCCACTTTGCTCTCCCTTTTATAGATCTCAGTTTCTGTCAAAACGACGAGCTTGCCGAGCGGTAACTCAAAGCCTTGATCAAGGGAATACGGATAGACATAAACCTGTCCTTCCTCGACAGCATCCTCAAGTTCTTTGCGGGATGCCGTCACTCCGAGATCCTTTAAACCCTGAATCAAACGCTCAACATGATCTTCATCGCCGACAAACAGCGCCACGACATTTCCGTCTTCCTTGCGGTGTCCTATCTCATCGACCAATTTACTGGTTTTGCCCATAAAACCCGTTAAGGGGCGCGCTTTCAGAGTGAAAATTCGCTTTGGTGAGAGCCCTGGAGCCTGCCTCAGTAATGTTGAAAGGCCAATCAAGGGATGTTGCTCTCCGTAGGTTAGAATATCATCGTAGCTAATAAACTGAGTTTCCGGATGGACAAATCCTTCGCCGTGTTCCAGCTGATGTGTAAATTCCAGTAAACGTTCATTCGTTTGAAACTCTAATTGCTCTTTTAATCGTAACGGCTCATCTAAAATTAAATAATGGTCCTTAGTAAGATAAGAGAAAAATGGGACGAGCGGGGTATTAACTAAGCTTAAAAAAGGATAAACATTTTCGTCGAGGATTCCCTGTTCAAGTCGTTCTGCTAAGAAATCAACTTTAGTTTGTAAACGTTCAGCCGCTTCCCGCCTTCCGCTACGCTGCAGGCGACCGATCGTTTTGCGAGCTTCTGCCCGAATCGCTAAGCGGAGTTGTCCCAACTCCTCTCTAGTGACAACATACTCCATCGCCGGAGAAATAAGCACCTTGTCCTGAACAGCGACAGATTTTTGGGTTCCAAGGTCAAAGGTCCGGATAGAATCAACTTCATCATCATAAAACTCAATCCGCACGGCTTCTCCGTCTAAAGGTACGATATCCAAAATTCCGCCTCTTAAAGCGAACTGTCCTTTCCCTTCAACCGTCTCGATCCGTTCATACCCTCCAGCAGTTAAGGCCGTAAGAACTTCGGACAGGCTATAGCGTTTCCCGACTTCAAAGGTCAACGTATAATCTCGCCAGCGTTCAACAGGGAATACGCGCCGTTCTACAGCAAGGATGGACGCCACAACCGTACACTTAGGGTCCTGCACTAGTCGGTTCAATACACTAATCCGTTCCGAAGTCGTTTCCCTGCTTCGACCCAATACTTCAAAAGGCAGCCATTCTGTTGTGGGTAAATGCAGGATGGTTTCTGGAGCGCACCATGTCCGCAAATCATTAGCCCACTTTTGAGCTTGCTCTTCCGAATAGGTCAGAATCAAGCCCGGTTTAGACTTTTGTAAAAGCTGGGCCACACAGGCTGCTTTTTGACTTCCAGTTAAATCATAAATCATTTGGGGCCATTCTCGATTGCTTAACGACTGATCGATCTGCATAATGTCAAGCCCTCGGCGAAGATAATCGTAGATTGTATTCAAACTGCTCATCCTTTCAGGCAGCAAAAAAGATGAACGTCCACCAAAGGACCCCCACTGCGCTATTCGCTATTCGATAGTCGATCTGAGGATAATTACCTGAGCTTCGAACCACGATTCTCGAACTACGAATCACGAATTTGCCTACCTCTAATCCGGTAAGGGCACGATGCATCGTGCCCTTACTACAACAGCCCAAAACCCGGCAGGGGCACGATGCATCGTACCGCCTCCACTAATGATAAACATTTTTCGGCTTAATTTCCATTTCGTGCAGACAACTCGCACAAAGCGCATAGGCAACATTCCCAACAATATCCATTATAGGGTCCGCGTTAAGGTAGGTCAAGTCATCTAACTCAATCTCTCCAATAATTCGATCACAGGCGTGACATATCTTTAATATCTTCATCCCAAGATCACCTCCCTCACTAGTAGAATTGCCGCTAGCACAAGAGGTTATACTTAACTTAACGATGGTATAGATTCATAGCACGACCAGTTTCTCCTTTAATCCAGAGGTTGGTTACCTTTTCCGCACGTCCTAACTCTTCATCTAGTTGCGCAAGTTCATCTTCTGCAAAGGGAGAAAGCACATGGTCGATAATCGTAGTTCGTGGCGCGTGGTTCGAATTTTGAATATCTACGCTCGGATTTTGAGTAGACGGACGACCCACACCCAATTTAAGTCTCCAGAATTTATCTGTTCCGAGTTCAGCCAGAATAGATTTAATGCCATTATGCCCGCCTGCACTTCCTTGATTACGCAAACGTATTTTACCCAACGGTAAATCCATATCATCCTGGACTATTAGTAAATCTTCCCCTGGAACTTTATAAAAATTGGCAAGTTCACTTACCGAACGACCACTCAAATTCATATATGTTTGAGGTTTTAAGAGCAATATTCGTTCTCCCTCTATCTTAACTTCCGTCCATAATCCCTGAAATTTCTCACGAAATTGAAGGTTTTGGGCCTCTGCCAGCAAGTCAATCAACAAAAATCCAACATTATGGCGCGTCTCAGCATATTGAGGCCCCGGGTTGCCAAGACCAACAATAACCTTCATTAATAATCTCCTCCCTAGCATATTCAGCGGATACTCTGAATACATTCTTTAAGAACCAGAAATGAATCATCACCAAATAAGGGGGTGAACCTATGAAACCCAGTCGCAAGTATTTATCCTTACCTATTATTTCTCTCCAGGAAGGGCAGCAAATTGGCTATGTCAAAAGCTTAATTCTTGATGCTAGCACGAAGTCCCTGGCTGCAATCGTTGTAGACCCAAAAGGTCTTTTTAAGGATCAGCGTATTATTCCCTATTCTAAAGTCGTCAGTGTCGGCGATGATGCGATCACCATTGACAAGGAAGCCCACGTAGAGAAGACCTCAAATCTTCCGGAATTATTAGATTTGGTCAAGGAAAAACTGACCATCATTGGTACAAAAATGGTCACAGAAACAGGGAAAACGCTTGGAACCGCCGAAGAATATTACGTCGATCCAAAAACGGGGGCAATAACCCAAATCGAGATTTCAGGCGGTAAACTCGAAGGATTCTTAAGCGGCAAGGCGTGGATTTCTGCAGAATACATTATAACCATTGGACACGATGTGATCATAGCCCAAAAAGGCAGTGAAAACGCCCTAGCCGTCGCGGACAAAGGACTCAGCGAGACCTTTAAAAATCTGCTTCACTCCACCTCTCATCTGGCCTCAGAAACAACTCATACCATCAGCAGTTACTTTAAAAAAGATAAAACTAAAACAGCTCCGGCTTCACAATCCGCTCTGGATAAGACGCCCATCCTTATACCAGAACTTGAAACGCTCCCACCGGCTAACGAACCTTGTTCGGAAATACCCCTAACCAAAGAACCCCTGGGATGATACCCCAGGGGTCTTTTTTAACTAAAGAGTTTACTGACCGAAAGATCTTCGTGAATACGAACAATAGCTTCACCCAGGAGCGGGGCAACAGACAACACCTTAATCCGAGGAATCATTTTCTCTTTACCTATAGGAATTGTATTCGTCACAACCAGCTCACGAATAACAGAGTTCTTCAAACGTTCAATGGCCGGCCCTGATAAAACGGCATGAGTACAACACGCATACACTTCCTTAGCACCTCGTTCGACAAGGGCTTGAGCCCCCAAAGTAATTGTTCCGGCGGTATCGATGATGTCATCGATCATAATTACGGTCTTCCCTTTCAGTTCGCCGATGACATGCATAATTTCAGAAACATTAGGTTCTGGTCTACGTTTATCGATAATAGCTATAGAAGCGCCGATCCGTTCAGCGAGATTCCGAGCTCGTGTCACCCCACCTAAATCCGGGGAAACAACACAAAGGTTCTCCAAGCCTTTTTCTCGAAAGTACTCTGCTAGAATTGGAACTCCGGGCAAGTGATCCAAGGGAATATCGAAGAATCCTTGAATCGCTGGAGCATGTAAATCCATGGTTACGACCCGATTTGCACCTGCGGAGGTAATTATGTTCGCCATTAATTTAGCAGTGATCGGGTCACGTGCCCTTGATTTGCGTTCTTGGCGAGCATAGCCATAATAGGGCATCACTGCGGTAATCCGACGCGCTGACGCCCGACGAACCGCATCAATCATAATTAACAATTCCATAATGTTGTCATTGGTCGGATAGCAGGTGGGCTGAACAATATAAATATCCGAACCCCGAACGCTTTCATCAATGGCGAGACAGATTTCCCCATCCTTAAAACGTTTTATGTTCGCTTCACCAAGCGGAACTCCAAGATAGTCCACAATTTCTTGCGCCAACGGCCGATTGGCATTCCCACAAAAAATCTTAAATTCTTTTGCCACCATGCCTCTTTTAGCCCCCTATTTCATCTTCTTGCGATACCAATGTTCCTTAATCACCTGCTGGCTCCGTTCAACCGCCAAGGCTTCGGCAGGAACATTCTTCGTAATTGTAGACCCTGCGCCCGTAACAGCGTGTTCTCCCACTTCAACTGGAGCAACCAAGTTTGTATTACTACCGATGAAAGCATAATCTCCTATTTTAGTGAGAGATTTGTTAACCCCATCGTAGTTACACGTAATCGTACCAGCTCCAATATTGGCAGATTTCCCGATGTGTGCATCGCCAATATAACTCAAATGAGGCACTTTTGCTCCGGTTTCGATCCAACTATTTTTAATTTCTACAAAGTCCCCTACTTTTACTTCTGCTTCTAATTTTGTGCCCGGTCGTAAATAGGCAAACGGGCCAATATGACAGCGTTCTCCGATAACCGCATTCTTAGCCACAGTATAGGTCACTTCCGAACCACGCCCCACCGTGCAATTCTCCATACTAGTCTGAGGCCCAATCACAGCATCCTCTGCGATCCGGGTTTTACCCAGCAAACGGGTGAAGGGTAAAATCGTCACGTCTTGGGCAAGTTCTACGTCTGCTTCGATAAAGGTCGAAGCAGGATCTACCAGCGTAACCCCTTCCATCATCCAATGTTCCAGAATACGCGCGCGCAAAACCCCTTCGGCCTCCGCCAATTGCCCCCGGCTATTAATGCCTAAAGCTTCATGGGAATCCGCAGTAACATACGTCAGCATTCTTTCCCTTTGCCTTAAAAAAATATCAAAGACTTCCGTCAGATAATATTCCCCTTGCGCATTTTGAGGAGTGATTTTCGTCAAGGCCTCTTTGAGTGCCGATCCTTTAAAACAGTACGTCCCTGTATTTATTTCTTTGATTTGTCGTTCATCAAAGGTTGCGTCTTTTTCCTCAACGATTTTGATAAGATTTTCACCACTTTTTATAATACGCCCATAGCCAAAAGGTTGATCCATATTAGCTGTCAATACCGTGGCGCTAACCCCTTGAGTCTCGTGCAACTTAATGAGAGCGTGCAGGGTCTCGGGTTTAAGTAACGGCTGATCTCCACTTAAGATAAGAACGGTCCGGACTCCTTCCAGATAAGGTAGGACTTGCATAATAGCATGTCCTGTTCCAAGTTGCTCTGTTTGAACCACGATCTCAGCGCGATCACAAATACTGGCCCCGACAACCTCTCGACCATGCCCCACAATAACCAAGGGACGTTCGATTCCAACTTGGGTCACTGTGTTAATGACATGTTCAATAAGAGTTTTCCCTGCCAATAAATGCATGACTTTCGGCAACTTCGATTTCATTCTTGTCCCTTTTCCTGCAGCCATGATCACCGCTACCAAATTAGGCATACTCTGATTCGCCTCCAGCTTTAGTTTAACCTCAAGTTATTATTACATCCCAAAAGTACTTTATTCGTCAAATCCGCTCAAAATCCTCTTTTATGTTAAAGTTTTAATAATCTATGGAAAAAGGAGACCTAACGACGAAGGTCTCCTTTAACATGTCTAAAACAGCTCTATGTGCGTTTAAAGGGCTTCTTGATAAGCTTTTAAAACAGCCGTCTGGATCACTTCTCGTGCTGCAGCAGAAATGGGGTGGGCGATATCACGAAATTCCCCTTCGGGTGTTTTCCGGCTAGGCATGGCTACAATAATACCATTCATACCTTCAACAACTTTGACATCATGGACGACGAAAGCATTGTCAAAGGTAACCGAAACTACTGCCTTCATCTTTCCTTCCGTGTTAATCTTCCGAACCCGCACATCGGTAATATTCATTATGAATCACCACCCTCCCACTTATCCTTCGGGCTTATCCATAATGGTATTCTCTGCATGGTAAAAAAATCCTGCTTAAAAATCAGAAAAATTTCTCCTGGCTATCGAAACGTCCTCAAAAAAGGCTTGAAAAATTATCCCTAGGCACGACTGACATTTTGCCCTTATCCAGATCCAGTTCTTTAAGCTGTAATAGGGATAAATATCCTTCCACAAGCTTGGGGTCTTCGCTAATTCGGGCTTCCACCAAGACCCCAATTCCCACAACGTCTGCTTCAAATTCTGACATTAAATTCTTTATCCCCAGCGCTGTTCCACCCGCTTTCATAAAATCGTCAATAATGAGGACACGGCGTTGAGGATCCAGGGCCCTACGAGAAAGTGACATGGTTTGAATACGTCGAGATGATCCAGAAACATAATTAATACTTACGGAGGAACCCTCTGTCACTTTGTTGCCACTGCGAATGACCACCATAGGCAACCCTAAAGCTTCTGCCGTTACAAGAGCAATCGGAATTCCTTTCGTTTCAATGGTAACCACAACCTCAGGTTTTTTATCTCTGAAAGCGCCAGCAAAAATAAGGCCCAAAGGACGTAGCACCGATGGATCAAACAGTATATCATTCATATACAGAAAACCGCCCGCCAGGATTCGCTCTTTATTGCTCAGACATTCAGCAAGCTTGGCAAGAACTTGATTTGCTTCTTCCTTGGCAATTTCCGGGATATAACGCACCCCCCCAGCTGCTCCAGGAATTGTTTCAAGGTGACCTTGCCCAGAAAGGAGCAAGCTTCCCTTAACTGCCATTAGATCCTCACTAATGGTGGACTTGGCCGTACCAAACCGTTCCGCAAATAGGGTTAACGGAGTCAGGACATTCGGTTTTAACATCAACACTTGGGTGATGGCCACCATCCGTTCTGCTCTTTTCATCTTCTCCACGCTTCTTAATCCACCTTATCCGGATCATTCTTAAGACTAATGGCTTCGAACATGACATTCTCAGCCGTAACAATATGCGACATCGCCAAAGACTGCGCTACCTCACTATCATGATTTCTTAAAGCTTCAACAATCATCCTGTGCTCTTCAATCGCCAGCTTATTCCGCCCTGGAACAGCCAAGGAAGTTGCTCGAAAACGTTGAATCTGTTCTCGTAAATTTTCCAAGATCTGAATCAGCCGTTCGTTGCGACTCGCTCTATAGACTAAGGCATGAAAATCGGTATCCGATTTTACAATCTGTTCTAAGTCCATTTCACTCTCACTGACCCTAAAAAACAAGGCCTGTTCCATTAGTTCCAATTCCTCTTCTGTAATACGTTCCGCTGCCAGCCCGGCAGCCAAACCCTCCAACGCAGAACGAATCTCAAAAACATCTGCGACATCTTTTAAGGAGACACCGGCAACATACGCTCCCTTGCGTGGAATCATGACGACAAAACTCTCCAGTTCCAGCTTGCGGATTGCTTCACGTACAGGGGTTCGGCTAACCCCCATTTCTTCGGCCAATTGGATTTCCATCAACCGCTCCCCTGGCTTAAGAACCCCACTGAGTATCGCCTCACGCATGGATTCAAAAACAATTTCCCGTAATGGTTTATAACCGTCAAGTATAACTGGTACCAAGCGTTTTTCCACGAATATCTCCCCTTTCATCCTCTTGCATTTGCGACCGTTCTTGTAACCCAAACATTATTAAAGCCTTTTTTTCTCAACTGTCCTGCCACTTCCAAGGCGTGCTGTTTTCCGTGAGCAATCCCAAAGACACAAGAACCACTTCCGGACATTAAGGCCCCATAACACTCGGCCTCAAGCAAATGTTGCTTAATCTCCAAAATTTGCGGAACCATTGGGATCGAGGCCGGCTCTAAATCATTATAAAGTAGCCTGGCAATTTGCTGCGGCGAACCTTGGCTTAAGGCTTTTTCCCAATCACTGCGCGTTAAATGTCCTCCCTGCCCAACCAGGTCAAATTGGCGATAGGCCTCCCTAGTGTTCACTCCAGCAAACGGTTTAATTAAGACAAGCTCCATCTGGGGAGCTGTGGGCAATAATTCAAGCCGTTCTCCCCGTCCAGTCGCCCACATCGTTCCACCCCGCAGACAGAAAGCGACATCTGCACCACATCTCCCTGCCAGCGCAAGCAATACCTCTTTATCGAGGGGGTCCCCATAAAGTTGATTTAATAAACGCAGCGTCGCCGCGGCGTCCGTGCTGCCCCCAGCTAGTCCGGCCTGCACAGGAATCTGCTTTTCAATCTCAATTTCAACCCCTCCCGATTGACCACACTGTTCCTGAAATAACACAGCTGCCTTATACGCTAAATTTCCTGAGCCACTTAACGCTCCACAACGACATACAACCTTCTCTCCGCGCCGCCGAACCCGGACAAGATCATGCAAGGTGATGGATTGCATGACACTTTGAAGTTCATGATACCCATCTTCCCGAATTCCGTGAATGGCTAAGGCTAGATTAATCTTGGCGTATGCGAACGTTGTTAGAAAAGATTGTTCCATTTGCATTGCCCTTTCCGAACATTACGAATGTATTTCTTTTTATTATACATATTTTCAGGTTGAAGTTCCAGCACTTCTCCCTGTTAAATCTTAGAGAAAAGGGACGAAGATCATCCTCGCCCCACCTTAATCCTATCGTTTGAACTTTTAAAATTCTCCGCCAACGACCCAGCCATTCTGCGCTGATTCATAGGTTAATACCTTTTGAAGTTCCAAACGCAGACGAATTTCTGCTTCAATCGGCTCAAGGTTCTCGTAGAACATCACGAAAATGTCGCCCCGAACGCAACTGTCTAACCCCTTGCGAAAGGCTTCTATTTCCGAAAGTACGACTCCTATTTTATTCGGATTCATGCCACTTTGCACCGCTTCATCATAAAGGAGTTGGGCAATCTCCCCTGATTTACGCCCCCGCAAATCAGCATCTTCACGAATAATTAAACGCTCAAACCCTTGTGCGGCTATCCGGCCCACCTCACGTACTGACTCATCCGGCCGATCACCGGGTACAGTTATACATCCCACCAGAGAACCGCCCTTAAACTGTTTAAGGGTCTTGGCAACTTCTTGAATTCCAGCAACATTATGTCCATAGTCTACGAAAACACGAACGCCCTCCAGCTCATAAAGATTCAAGCGTCCCCGATTGTGCTCAGCATCCGAGGAAAAATCCTGCAGAGAATTCCGAATCGCCACAGCACTTAGTCCCAATGCCCATCCCGCCGCGACCGCTGCCAAGGCGTTCTGAATGTTATGCTTAGCTTTTCCTTCCCATGTCACCGGAATCTGTTTCACCGAACAGATTCTAAAGCTTTGGCAACCTTGGCAAATCAAGATCACACCTCGGCGCACAAAGACAGCTGTCCCACCTAAGCCCAAATGTTTGCGCACATGAAAGTTATCCTTTTCAGTACTGAAAAAGATAACTTTCCCCTTTGTACGCCGCGCCATAGTCACAACATACGGGTCATCCGCATTTAAGACCACATAACTATAAGGTTTGACGACTTCAGCAACCAAGCTCTTGACATGGGCAACATCTTCAAGCGTCTCTATCCCATACTGACCCAGATGATCATTGGAAACGTTCGTAATGACCGCCACATCGGCATATTCATACCCCAAGCCTGCCCGCAGAATCCCCCCGCGTGCTGTTTCCAGAACAGCCACCTGAACATCAGGGTGCCTTAAGATAATTCTGGCACTCTCCGGTCCGGTCATATCTCCTTTAACCCACAATTTTTGATTAATATAAATCCCATCCGTAGAAGTCATCCCCACCAGAAGTTGCTGATCTGTGAGCATTTTATTAATCATCCGAGTTGTTGTAGTCTTCCCGTTAGTACCCGTTATGGAAATTATAGGTATTCTTCCATTTCCCGCAGGTAACACTTGCTCTACAATAGCCTTACCTACCTCTCGTGCTTTACCTACGCTCGGAAAATGATGCATGCGAATCCCTGGGGCAGCGTTGACTTCAATAATGTGCCCGTTTTTTTCGCGATAGGAAGACTCGATATCCTCAATGACTAAATCAATCCCTGCAACATCCAAACCAACCAGCTTGGCCGAATAGACTGCTAAATCGACATTATCAGGATGTACCAGGTCCGTCACATCACATGCGATCCCCCCTGTGCTCAAATTTGCACTGTCACGCAAATAGATCACTTCCCCTTGTTTGGGAACAGATGATAGCTCTAATTGCTTCTGAGCAAGGGTCAAGATCACCACAGGATCAATTTTGATCTTGGTTAAAGCCTTCTCATGGTCATCTCCCCGTAGAGGGTCTGTATTCGTTTGAGCCACCAACTCCGCAATCGTTAATGAACCATCCCCAATCACATGGGCTGGAACCCTCTTTGCTGCAGCAATTAGACGTTCTCCGACCACAACTAAACGATAATGTTGCCCCGCAATGTATTCTTCGATAATAACCCAATCCCCGTATGTTTGAGCGACCTTAAACGCAGACCTCACTTCTGACACGCTGGTTAGCCGAAGGGTCACTCCTTTTCCTTGGTTACCGTGTAAAGGTTTAATCACAACGGGCGTTTTCATCGCTAAGAAGGCTTGGGTAACTTCCTCTTCAGTCCTGACAATATATCCCCAAGGGACAGGAACCCCACCAGCGTTCAAGAGTTTCTTGGTCATTTCCTTATCACAGGCAATGTCTACTCCGATACTTGAAGTCGCACCTGTTATTGTTGCTTGAATACGGCGTTGATTCCGACCGTACCCCAATTGCAGCAGGCTGCCCTCATTGAGACGATCAACCGGAATTCCCCGTTCCTGACAGGCGTCAACGATTACTTGCGTTGAAACCCCTAATTCATAGTCAGCCATAACTTTTTTTATTTGGTTTACAGCATTTATTACATCAAAAGATTCTTGATTCAGCAAGGTCTTCACTAAAGAAAACGCTTGTTTAAAGGCCTCAACTGCTCCCTCTTTGGCTTCGTAATTAAAGATAATCTCATACCAACCTGGTTGATCTAAACTAGCCATCGTTTTGCCATATTTAATAGTTTGCCCAGCTTGCGTCAAAAGATCGATGGTTACATGTTCAATGACATGCCCAATAAGAGTTCCTTCTTCTAAGCGTTCTAGAAATCCGCCCAGTTTTCCCCGTGAACAATAGTGGTCTGCCAAGGTCGGTAAATTTTCAACGAGGCGCAGACTAAAATCTCCTAATTCATTACTAAATCGTTCTGTCCATTCTTGGAGATCCACAATCGCTCGAATAATTGGCCGATGACTGTAAATATTGGCCCCTTCGATCGCTTGGATTTCTCTAATCTCCATTATGTTGTTGTTCCCCCTTCAGCAGCAATGGGTAATATACTCTCTTAGTTTTAACCCTTTTTGCTTTTGGTATTCCTTCGCTAGGACAATCTCTTTGGCTAAAGTAAGGAAACTCGACGTTTTAGATCAAATCCATAGCCATCGGATAGAACATGCATTAAAATCGGACTCAAAACCAAGGCTTGACCCGGCGTTGTTTCCGAAACGTTCGTTGTTGTGGAGGAAGACGCATCTACCACGGTCACCGTATTACTGCCAACCACTGAAAACTGGGCATCAGACTGAACTAAAATTGCCGTATCCTCATCAATCCCTACGCCGAGAACATAAGGGTTTTGAGAAATCGCCGATAAGAGCCGACCAATTCGCCCACGCTGAGCAAAGTGCTGATCTATCACAACAGAACGTAACAATCCTAATCCTGGTGCCATCGTCAAGGTGTCTTTCTTCGCTGTTCCTGCTTCCCCCCCAACAATCATCGTATCCGACATGACAGAAGCCCCAGCGCTCGTTCCCGCAATGATTACCCCTTGTTCATAGAGCTGTTGAAGCATCTCTCCGAGCAACGTGCCCCCCAGTAAACCGGTAATTCGCAGCTGGTCACCTCCTGTGAAAAAGACCCCTGTCGATTTTTTGAATTCCTGCGAGGCGCCTTGTCTTTTCGCCTGAGTACGGTCTAAAACATCCAGCACTTGCACTTCCTTGGCCCCTAGTTCGAGAAACAAAGCATGATATTCTGTCCCTACTTGGAGTGGGTATTCTGTAGCAGCGGTCAAAACCGTAATCCGGCTTTCCCTGCCACCTGACTCTTGCACAAAACGCTTGAGGATTTTGCATTCTCCCTTTTTATCTTCTGCTCCACCAATAATAAGCAGCTTTCCTTCTACATGTTCTGCCAAATGGATCCCTCCAGTCTGTATATTTTCCACCTAAAGAGGGTCTAATTATGCAAAGAACATTCAGAAACTACTCACATACCATGATATAGAAGCTAAATATCTAGCGAAAGGAGGCTCGCGCTCAATGCCTAACCGTTCAATTGTCATTCATACTGCCCGTCGACAACTCGAGCTCTATGAAGAAAACCGTCTGATCCGACAGTACCCAATTGCCGTTGGCAAAGGAGCAACCCCTACCCCCCACGGCCGCTACACCATCGCCACTAAAACACTTTATCCCGGCGGTCTCTTTGGTAGCCGATGGATGGGGCTCTCAATTCCTCATTATGGGATTCACGGAACAAATAACCCGTCCAGTATTGGGCAAGCCGTGTCTAAAGGTTGTATCCGCATGCATAACCACGACGTCGAACACTTGTTTCAACGAGTCGAAATTAGAACCTCAGTGATCATTCAACCTTAACAATAAAAAGCATGACCCAGACGGTAGTTTTTCTCAAAACATTTGCTACCACCTGGGTCACGCTTATGCACGCTATGATTCAAAATAACAATCTGTTGATTTAATAAGGACTCCTCGGATACCCCCGCCGCATCTGCCCCCGCGTCTCAACCCCACCAATCCCATCCGTCCCCGTGATGGTATGCATAAGAATATCCTTCACCGAAACAATCTGGTCAGTTGGTGTAAAAGCAATTCGCTCGACAATGAAGACAGGATCAAAGGCGTGAATCAACATGCGTTTAGGAGAGGAAGCAAAATTTGCTCCTGCCGAAAGAATCGCTTCATAGTTGGATTGACAAGCTCCGGCAAAAATCACCAGGGCATCCCGGTTATGCTGAAATCGTCGGGCCTCCAAGACAGATTCCACAAAATAACGTGAACTCCGATAACTGCCCATACTGTGAAAATCCCTTTTTCCACTAATAAATCCGTCATGACCTGTCAATACCAGGATATCCGTCGGATTTTCTTGTAATATTTTCCGAATTACTTTCGGTTGTTCCATCTCAGATTTACAAATTCCTTTAGCTTCAATGCCCATTTGCCGATACGTCTTGATACATTGGCTTAAATACTCTTGATCCCCATCAAGCTGCAACACCCGTCCCGGAATCTCGAAAAATTCCCTTTGATCGTCCTGCTCCACTTTCCTTTGACTGGTCAGTTTGTGTAATTTCTGATAAATCATCTTATTATCTTCACGTTCATAGTTTGCAACTTCAACCGGGCTTTTCGAAACAAGATCGGAGATCGGAGCATCTGCTAGTATCCTTAAATTAAGCCCCTTGAGAATAGCTAAACCTTCGCCGTTAGCATTTATGACTATCTGATCAATGTTAAAGAAAATATCTTGTCGATGTGAGGGCCGTGCAACAATATCTCCAACACAAAACATAGCCTAACCTCCTAATCGTTGTCCGTAGTTCAAATAACGACTACCGTATTTGCTATATACTATGTCGTAGAAAGCCCAAACGGCATATAGTAAAGCAATGTTAACTCTAAAAAAGGGGGGGCTAAGATGTTCGCAGCAGTCATACCAGCCAAAAATGAAGAAAAGAGCATCTTGGCTGTCTTAACCACTGTTTTGCGCCTTCCAGTCAGTTACATTATTATCGTTCTTAATGGTTGTACCGACCGAACCTTAGAACTTGCTCGTTCAATACCCGATACTCGCATTCATATTCTTTATTTTTCCGACCCCTTAGGCATAGATATACCAAGAGCAATCGGCGCACTTTATGCCCGTCACTTAGGAGTCAAGGGGGCACTGTTTGTTGATGGTGATATGTCTGGAGATATCTCTCAAAATCTTGTTTCCCTTCTTACCGCCGTCCAATTTGGAATTGATGTCGCCTTAACAAATTGTTACCCATATATTACACATCGTCAAAAACTTGCCAATCTCGTTCTTAAATTCCGCGCTAAGCTCAATCGCGAACTTGATCTCTTTAAAAGCCTCGGCCTTTCAACCCCCACACACGGGCCTCATGCGCTTTCTGAACACGCGTTGCAACTCCTTCCACTTGAAGCGATTGCGATTCCGCCGCTCACTCTGTATTGGGCAAAGAAAAAAGGCCTTCTCATTAGAGTGGCCACCTCCATCTCCCACGAAACACTACACTCTCCTAGAAAACATCGGCAACACGCTCGCCTGATTGCTGAAACCATCATTGGAGATTGCCTCATGGGCTTAACACTCAGCCAAGATAAACCTGTAACTCGCTCACTTGGCAAACATGAATTATTGGGCTACCACCCAGAACGACGTTTTGATCTCCTTCAGCAGTGGGAGCATTCCCTAACCTCACCAGACATGTTTTATGAACAGCATGTTATTATTCCAGGATCTTTTCACCCCGTATTCGGTCATTCCAATTCCTAGCTCCTCGTGTTTAGATCAATACCCTGCTTCTGAAAATAATCCAATATTTTTGACTTTTCTTCCACCTTTACATGCACGGTAGGTTGTAATTTCCCTTCTTGAACTCCATTCCATTTCATGTAGATTGTTTGGCTATAGGATTTATTCAAGATGGGATCCGCATACTGTAAATCCACAACCACATAATAGGCATTAATATTGAGTTGTTGTGGATTAATCTCATCACTAGGTATGGTCATAACTAAGCTCGACGAGGCATCTTTAGAAATTTCGTTAACTATGGCCGATTCATCATGGTGAATCGGCTTTCCAGCGAAACGATCATCAAAGACAATCGTCTCGCTGGAAAGATTGACGGCCGGGTGCATTCCGACATTATTGAATTTCAATTCCAGGCTCAGTTCATTGCCTAGCTCAACCTTAGGGGACTCTATCAAAACGAAATAGGGACGCGATGCATCTTGTTGTACTTTCCATGCTGTTACGGTTAAAAAGACAGTGATCAAGGCTGTGAGTGCTAACACTGTAGTTGATAGTGTGGCAATAACACTCGACCATTTCATAAAACGACCATTGCTTATTTTACTCAACCCTAGTTCACCCTCCGTTAATCTTGAACGTCCTAATTCTATGTTTAGGCCTCCTTATCGTTCGAAAAATTATTGCCTTTTATGCTGAAAAACAATAATTTTCTGCAATGACGTTCTTTTCATAACTGAAAGGATTTTGTTAATTCCTGAAACTCCTCGATACTTAACGTTTCTGCTCGCCGCCCCGCCGAGATCTCTGCACCTTGCAGGCGTTCGAGGACTTCTTCTTTTTTTAGCCCTAAGCCGCCCGCCAGTGAGTTTCCCAAAGTCTTGCGCCGCTGACTAAAGGCTGCTTTAACCACTCGAAAAAAATCTCTTTTGTCCACGTCAAATCCCGGGTACGGGCGTAGATCTAATCTAATCACCGCTGAAGTAACTTTGGGAGCAGGCCAAAATGCACTCGGTGAAACATCCATCACTTTTGTGACTTGAGCTGAAATCTGAACTGCAATTGATAATATACCATACGTCTTACTTCCTGGTGGCGCTGCAATCCGATCAGCCACTTCTTTTTGCACCATAATCGTCATCCCACTTAAGCGATCTGCTTGCTCAAGAAAATGCATGATCAAAGGACTTGTGATATAGTAGGGCAAATTTCCTATCAAATACCCTAACTCATCTCCCCATAGCTCCTTCAGGTCCAGTTTTAAGGCGTCTTGATTGACAATCTCGATCGGAAGACCTTTAAGCTCTCTGTTTAAAATTCCAATTTTACGTATGTCCAACTCTACTGCCCACAGCTTTTTTACCCTTGGGGCCAGAACCCGGGTTAATACCCCCAGACCGGGTCCGATTTCCACGAGTGGAACATCCGGCTGTAACATACTGGCTGAAACAATACTATTAATCACTTCATCACTCATCAAAAAATTCTGACCCATAGATTTTTGAGCGCGTGCCCCGCTCTTAATTAGTCGTTGCGTGTATTCAGCTGCGCTCTCCATGCTTAACCTCCTCTATTGCTTGGAAAAATGACTCGCGCGAGATGCCAAAACGGTTTAACCGATGGAGGAACTGTTTTGCATTGGTATCCCCAATCCCTAGCTTGCGCCCAAGTTCTAACCTGTATTCACTTGCACGCTTTGACCCCACAAGACCAACTAAAAATAAATCCTCTATCGTAAACTTTTCAACAGGCGTCTCCTGCTCTTGTTGAATATGGGCAAAGGCGCGGCGAATTTCGTGTGGTGCTGCATTTTCGACCCCAATATCTCCCTGTTTGGTAGCTGCTTTCCTCGTTAAGTAAGTATGTTTCGCCTGAGGGACATACGCTCGGATACGATTGCGAATCTGCTCCCCCACCGTATCCGGATCTGTAAAAACAATCACCCCTTGACGGCTTGCCATTTCTGCAATATAGTCTAATTTCTTCTTGGTTAGCCCATAACCCTCCGTCCAAATTATATCAACTTCCCCAAGGGCCTGTCGTACCGCATGTGCGTCATTTTTTCCTTCAACAACTATAAGTTCTTTTATCATTCTCGATTCCTCCGTTTCCAACTCTTACATCTTAACTGAGATTGTGCAAAGACTCAAATTTTTTAGATTAGGGATACGGATCAGCCTAGTTAAAAACAGAGATAAAAAGGGGCACGATCCTCGTGCCCCTTTTTATCTCTGTTGCTTTTTAGCTATAGTTGTTACTTTTTAGCTGTATTTGTCCCAAAATCTTTGATAATCGAATTCCAGATCGCAGGATCCTCCATTCCTAACCTCCAAATGCCAACGCCGTGCAACTTGTGCTTGAGGGCATAATCCATTTTTATCTTCAAACTGGCGACATTCTCAAAGAAAACTTCGTGTCGCGTACCATTTGCTGTATATATGAATTGAGGCACTTTGGCACTAGGATCAGTAAGGATCTCTACTCCATGTTTTTTGGCCCGATCAATAGTTTGAACATAGGATAAATAATCGGGCATTAAGGGCTTGTTCGATCCCCAGTCATACGAATAAACCGGAAGACCCATTATAATCTTGTCTTTGGGTATTTTTCCCACTGCAAAACTAATAACACGATCTACCCAGCCCTGTGAGGCAACCGGCCCTTGAGTTGTACCTAATCCATGTTCATCATATGTCATAAGAATGATTTGGTCAGCGGATTTTCCAATAGCCGCATAATCATACGCTCCTGACCACAAATCCGAAGGATAATCCACAAATTTAGCGGGGATAGAAATATTTAAGACTTTGTCTTTAGCCTTTAATTCTTTACTAAGCTCCGCGACAAAGGCAGAAAAATTGTTTCGATCTCCAGGTGGCGTTTTTTCAATATCCACCGAAATGCCGTCCCAACCATCTTTCGTAACCAGTTTGACCAGATTTGTCACTAATTTCGCTCTAGCGTCAGGGTTAGAAAAAACGCGATGAGCTAGATTCGCATCGAAGCCAACCGTACCAGTTAAATTCATATTATGCACCAAGGCATAGGCTTTGGACCCATTTTTTTGAGCCTTATCTTTAAGACTCAAATCAACCTTACCACTCGGAGTAACCTTTCCCGTTGCATCAAAAGAGTACCAAAAAAACGCGACTTCATCAAGTAATTTAGCATTTTTAAGCATTGATTCTTTCGATCCAGGTGTCGGCCCTTCCGGGTCAGTGTAAAATCCCATAACCACTCGTTTATCTGACCCTATTACAGAATCTCGTGTCGCACCAGCCTCGGCCTGCGGCGGTTGTGTATTTTGCGTTGTTTGCTGCTGGGTTGTCGGTGGAACAGTAGGTGCATTTCGACATCCTGTCAGGGTAAGACCCAACATCAGGGCACTGATCGTTATAAAAGTCAGAAATCGTTTCATGTTACGCTTCAACTCCTTAATTTAGATTCGGTTACTGACTTTATTTTCCCCGCTTCAAAGAGCGTTATGTATTAAACTGTTAAGCACTATATTTAACCGTTTCAGGTCAATTATGGAAGGTTTAAATAATTTGCAATCCCTTTGGCAATAGCACGTGCTAATTGCTCTTGATACCAGGATTGCTGAAGCTTTTTCTGTTCTTTAAGGCTGGATAAATAACCCACTTCCACAATGACGCCAGGCATACTTGTGTTTTTAGTAACGTAAAAATCCCCCGGTTTGGCAATTCTACGATTCATTCCCGGTATTTTAATCAATTCTTGTTGAATCAATTCAGCTAACTCTTTGCCAGATTCAGACTTATAATGATAAAACGTTTCCGCTCCAGAATTCTGTCCCGTCGCTGTTGCATTGACATGGAGACTCACAAAAACATCGGCTTTGGCCTCATTCGCCATTTCAATACGGCGATTTAAGTCAATTTGTTTTTTGGTGGTTTTTCCTTTGACCCCATCCGGAGCATAGTCAATATCTTCTTCCCTGGTAAGAAAAACTGCTATCCCACTGGGCACAAGCATTTCTTTAACTTTTTGAGCAATCTCGAGATTAATTGATTTCTCATAAACACCTTGAGCGGTAATAGCTCCGGGATCATATCCACCATGCCCCGGGTCCAGCATTACAACATGCCCCTCTGCAGAATGGCTAATTACGGCGGCAGAGCCTTGCCAAAGCACAGAAAGCACGAGCATACCCATTACACTCAGCACAAGTAATATCGCAGTTTTTTTTCCTAATATCCTTACTGGTTGACGCATCCCATACTCCCCCGTTTCATGGTTACAATTTAAGAGTATGTGCGGATAAATAAAGTTATACTTCCTAACTCACATTAAAATAAGCCTCCGCTTTAAAAGCGAAGGCCTATTTTGATAAATAAACAAGCAATTTTATTGAACATAAACCATAACATTGCGAACACCCCATGATGATGCTGCCTCTTGGGAATTCATGTAAAGGTCGATACGATTACCGCGGATTGCTCCACCAGTATCTAAAGCGCGAGCCTTTCCATACCCATCAACATAGACGTTTTCGCCAAGAGAAATAACACTGGGATCGACTGCAACAATTCCCCAACGGACAGACGCGCCTGTTTTTGTTATCCCGCCGGGTATACAATAGGCCGTCGCTCGCATGACATAAGCTTGCTTAAACTGAATAGTCTCTCCACCCCGTGAAACTGAAGTTTGGGCACCACGAGAAATTACCTGATTGGTAGGGGGGGTAACCACTCGCTGACTGAGTATCTTACGATCAACCTCTTTGCCATCTTCTAACGTCCGTCTTACCGTCTGCTCTTGAAGACCATTTGAGCCGCGACTGACAATTTGGTCCGGTAATCCGACGGGATAATCCGCCTCTTGGATGATACTTTGATACGGAAGATCACTTTGTACGGTTTCTACTTGTTCCGCAACCCGAACCACGTTCACCTGCTCATTAGGCGCCAGCATATGATTTAGGGCCAGTGAAACCTTATCTTCTACACCCAAGACAACCCCTAGTTTCTTAAGCGCATCTGCAACGGTTCTTGGCGCAATATATGTATCCATGGTCTTACCATCGACCCGAACAAGAATAGGAATAGCTCTCCGCACCTTGATTTCCATTTGGTCTGCGACAGCATCCGTACGCGCAACATTCACTTCATCTACGTCCTTAATCTGGAGTCCATAACGCTCCGATAAATCGGTAAGCGCTTCACCGACAGTTTTTGCTGGCGTCCGTGTAACAAATGTTTGTTCATCCACTACAAGATGAACCGGCACACTCCTCGTCACTATTATCGTTAATCCCTTAGTAACCTTTGTGTCTCGGGAAGGAACAACGATATCCTCTGGATAAGTCTTTAGATTCGAATGCGCAAGTGCCTGACCGACAGTCCCAGAGATCGTCGTAATACAAACTGTTTTTCCATCGATCTGAGCATTGATTGTTTTGGCATTGTAAACAAGTACCACAACCACTATAAGAAAAATAGTAAACGTTGCCACAGCCATTTGGGCTATACGAGACGTCCGAACCAAGGATAAAGCCCGACTCCAAATTATGTGAAACATTCAATCCCTCCAAAAACCTAATCTGACCTAGCAACCTCATTTTAATGGATAAGTAGTTTGTTGTCAAAGTTTTTTCCATTAATTGGATTGCAATACATAAATATGCACAGGCCTTCGTCCCCAATCAAGACACTTACGGAGGGTTGAATAGAACACATCAATTCGATTTCCACGAATATCTCCACCCGTATCTGCGGCTATGGCGTATCCATACCCTTCGACATAAACCTTGCTTCCCATGGCAATGACCTTAGGATCAACTGCAATCAATCCTTCCCGCGCGGTGATGCCTGTAGCTGTTTTATTTCCTGTATACGTATAAGCTGTTGCCTCAACCTTCAATGTTTGACTAATCTTCATTTTAGCTAATTCGAAAACTTCCCCTACAACCGGTTTGGAGTTTTGAATAACCACTTTCTTCTTCGGACGTTTAAGCTCAAAGGAGGATTGTACTTGCTGATCACTAGGTTGTCCACCGACCTCAAACGTCTTTACCACCTGACGTAATATACCTTTTTCCCCTTCCTCCTGTATTTTACTCATACCTGGAAGAAGTTGATCCGACTCCACATATTGTGTGTCAAACGGAATTTCTTTTTCTTCCACTTGGGTACTACTAGTGATCCTATTGCCAAACTCTGGGTTTGATACTTCCTGACTGGCTGTACCCTGATTGTTTTCAGCTTGATTCACTGCTTCTTGACTCACTTCACCTTGACTGATTATACCTTGACTAGCTGTACCTTGGCTGGATACCCCTCGACTAACTGGACTCTGTCTAAATACCCTCTGCCTAGAATCAAGCAAGAGTAGTTGAGAACTTAATTCTTTAGCAGTTGAGGATTGTGCAGTCAGCTGAATTGGCAGTTGCAACGTTTGCGTTATATCTGGGGCGCTCAGCGTTGAATACTGCGTACTGGCAGCAAATATTGCCAAACCGCCGAAGTACGAGCTCCAGACTTTAGTTGCACGCCAATAATCGGAATACGTGGTAATCGGTAGCGAATACATTTTATCCCTCCTTAACAAAACCTTATGAAATAAAATAAAAAAAAGAACCTTTAGCAAAGGTTCTATTCTGCGCGCCTAAAAATGATTTCTGCATTACGCATGGTTTGAGAAGCAATGTCTTCAAAAGACAAGTTTTTAATCTCAGCTAATTTTTTAACAACTTCTCGAACATACAGCGGTTCATTCCGCTTGCCACGACGCGGTTCCGGAGTTAAATATGGAGAATCTGTCTCCACAAGAATACGATCCAGTGGGGCCTGGGCTGCCACTTCAACTGTATGGCGAGCGTTTTTATAGGTCACTGGCCCAGCAAAAGAAAGATAAAATCCCAGGTTCAAAACAATCTTCGCCATTTCCCATGATCCAGAATAACAATGGAAGACACCACCGTACTTGGGAGGATGGGCCTTTATAATCTCCAGAACATCCTGATGAGCATCCCGATTATGGATAACAATCGGTAATCCAGCTTCATTCGCTAAGCTGATCTGTTGCACGAAGACCTCTTTTTGAATTAAGCGCGGAGACAGATCGCGATAATAGTCCAACCCTATTTCGCCCCAAGCCAACACTTTTGGTTGTTTCGCCAACAGTAAGAGCTTAGCCCAAGTTTCATCGGTGGCCTCTTCGGCATTGTGTGGGTGTATGCCAATTGCAGCATGGATAAAATCGTAGTCTTGAGCTAACTTCACAGATCGTTCCGAAGAAGAGAGATCATACCCTACATTTGTCACCCGAGAAATCCCGGCCGATAGCAACCGTGCTACGACTTCTTGAAAGTCTTCTGTATAGACAAGGTCATCTAAGTGTGCATGTGTATCCCAAATCATTTGACTCGCGCTCCCCCAGGAAGATCTTTGTTGACCATCAGGACTTCCAACACGTCCCCCTGCGAAGCCGCCAATATCATGCCTTGGGACGTAATTCCCCTCAGCTTGGTGGGTTTCAAATTGGCAACCAGGACAACATATTGGTTGACAAGGTCCTCTGGGGCATAGTGTTTGGCGATACCTGAAACAACCGTTCGCACAGCGCCCGCCACTTCGACTTCTAACTTCATAAGTTTATCTGTCTTTGCTACTTTCTCAGCACTTAGGATCTTCGCAACCCGCAAATCCAGTTTGGCAAACTCATCAATGCTGATTTCTTCTTTGATAGGCTCAAACTCGAGCGCCGGAACAGGTTCACTGGTTTCGTTTTGAGCTTGGGCTTGGGTTTGATCTTGGGTTTGATCTTGATCCACTATTTTCGTCTCCTCTGTTGTCACATATTGAGAAATATCAATTCTCGGAAAAAGCGGTTCGCCTTTGTGCACTTGAGTTCCAGGCTCTAATATGCCCCATTGATCTGCTTCTTGCCAGCGAATTAACCTCTCATCTTTGCCAAGCAACGCACAAATTCTAGGCGGTAATCCTGGCATAAAAGGGGCTGTCAAAATTGCCATAACTCGTATACATTCCACAAACGTATAGAGAACTGTGTCTAAGCGCTCATGCTGATCTTCTTGTTTAGCAAGCGACCAAGGAGCAGTTTCATCGACATATTTATTGCAACGTGCCACAAAGCGCCAAATTTCTTCAAGCGCACCGGCTAGATCGAACGCTTCAAACTTCTTCTCGACAATATTTTTAATTTCATGACTCAATTCTTTCAATTCCTGCTCCAGTACACCGTCTTGACCAGGACGAGGAACAATCCCCTTCCGGTACTTGACAACCATTGCCAAACTCCGTGAAATAAAATTCCCCAAATCATTAGCTAAGTCACTATTTATGCGTTCAACCACATTATCTTCAGAATACGTGCCATCGGATCCCACTTGCATCTCGTGCAACAAGAAATAACGGATGGCGTCTGAGCCGTATCTTTGAATCAACTCGAAAGAATCCTGCACGTTTCCACGGGATTTAGATATTTTGCCGCCTTCTTTAGTCAAATACCAACCATGCCCATAAATAACTTTAGGTAGCGGAATATCCAGAGCCAAAAGAATAATCGGCCAAATCACAGCATGGAAACGCACAATGTCCTTGCCCATTATATGCACATCGGCTGGCCAATACCGCTTATAATTTTCTTCCTCGGGATAACCGAGCGCTGAAATATAATTAATCAGGGCATCCAACCATACATACACAACATGTTTCGGGTCAAAGGGCACTTTAATCCCCCACTGAAATGTCGTGCGCGAAACACAGAGATCCTCTAAGCCGCCTTCGATAAAGCGCAGCATTTCATTGCGACGGGAAATCGGTTGGATAAATTCCGGATGTTCTTCTATATGTTTAAGCAAAGCAGCTTGATATCTCGAAAGACGAAAGAAATAGCTTTCTTCCTTTAGCAGTTCCACATCTCGCCCACAATCCGAATTGGGACATTTACCTTCAAGCAATTTATTTTCCAGCCAAAACGTTTCACAAGGAGTGCAATACCAGCCTGAATACTCTGACTTATAGATATCTCCTTGTTCATACAGTTTGGTAAAGATTTGTTGAACCACTTTGCGATGACGTTCTTCCGTTGTCCGAATGAAATCATCATTGGAAATATCCAGGGCTTGCCATAATTTTTTGAAGCGTTCTACCACGCCATCAACATAAATTTCAGGGGCAGTATGATGTGCTTCCGCGGTACGTACAATTTTCTGGGCATTTTCATCCGTACCAGTTAGGAAGTAAACGTTATCCCCCAGTAATCTATGATAACGAGCAAGCGCATCTGCGGCAACCGTTGTATAAGCTGTTCCAATATGCGGACTTGAATTCGGATAGAAAATCGGAGTAGTTATATAATATTTCACCTTTTACGTCTCCTATCTCAATATCGTTGGTCTTGATTGTCTCTGGAAACTCAGATTTGTCAAGTATACCCACAATTAAAAATCAGTATGTAAGAACTCAATAATTTCTTAAATAAGGTATCCAGAGACAAAACTACTAAAAAAATTGGTTGACTTTAAATGGAACGATTGGTATCATAAGTCTGTAGTTTCCTGTCGAATGTTGTTGTAAAGGAGAGTGGTAATCTAATGATGAAATCAACTGGAATCGTGAGGAAAGTAGATGAACTCGGTCGTATTGTTTTGCCGATTGAGCTTCGCCGTACTTTAGGTATTGACGAAAAAGACGCTCTGGAAATTTATGTGGACCAAGAGAAAATCATTCTTAAAAAGTATGAGCCTGCTTGTGTATTTTGTGGTAATGCAAGCGATAATCAACTTTTTCACGGCAAGAACGTCTGCCGTGAATGTGCAATTGCTATGGGAGAAACTGTGGCTGGAAACGTTGAATCAAAAGCCGTTTAATTCTCAAGCTAATTACATAGACAGAAGCCCTTGGACGGACAGATCCATCGCTTAATTTAACTGGGAAGGCCTTTGAGGCCTTCTTTTTTCTTTATCCCTCGAAACTATCGAGTGGATCAAGCTCCAGAAGTGCTTGGTATACGTCTGGCTTTCTTACCCCATAACGCTTGGCTACTTCTTTCATGGCATCCTTTTTACTTAATCCTCGGCTTATTCCTGCTTTAACCTCTAGGCACCATTCTTGCGGTCCTCCGACTGGTTTCACAGGCACGTAGGGCGCGATAATGACACAACACTCTCCTCGTGGTGCTGTCACCTCAAAGGCTGCTTTTAACTCTAAGACGGTCCCCTTGTGCACTTGTTGATGCAATTTTGTCAGCTCACGCACAACTGCCACCTCGCGTTCTCCAAAGCACTCTGAGATCCCTTGTAACGTTGCAACCAAGCGATGAGGTGCCTCATAAAAGATCTGTGTTTGAGGGAGCATAACTAATTGCTCAAGGGTTTTTTTCCTTGCGCCTGTCGTAGCCGGCAGGAACCCATGAAAAGCAAAATGCTCCGTAGGCATTCCCGATAACACCAAAGCTGTAAGTGCCGCATTCGGACCCGGCAAGACATCGACCGGAATATTCTCCGTCTGACAAAGACGTATTACTTCACAGCCCGGATCAGAAATCCCCGGCAAGCCGGCATCAGAAATGAGCGCAATCGTTTGACCGCACTTAAGTTTCTCCACCAATTCTAGGGATTTCTTCTTTTCATTATGCTCGTGATAACTGGTCATGTGGGTCGTAATCTGATAATGCTGCATAAGCTTGCGAGAATGCCGTGTATCTTCAGCTGCAATCAAATCAACTTCCCGTAACGTATCCAAAACTCGCACTGTGATATCTCCTAAATTTCCAATCGGCGTCGCACATACATACAACGTACCTTTAGCCAACATACCTTCGACTCCTTGCCTGGTCTGATTAATCCTTCCTCAAAAAGCCCATACAAAACAGGCAATCTCCTTCTAACGGTTGCCCAAAATGCAGATGGCAGACATGGAAACCTTCTTGATACAGGCGGACAAGATTATCATGAGCGACTCCTTGAATGTGTTCAGCATTGGCTATAACGCGTTCTGTTTCCTTTTCAGGAAGGGTCCATTCCCGTTTTAACTTGATATTTTCTTCTTCCAAAGCTTGAACATATGGTTTTAAACGGTTAACCTCCTCCAGAAGAGAACGCAATTTTTCTTCCACTTCCGTAAGGGCTTGGGTCAACTGACTCATACTCTCTCACTCTTTCCTTTGGGCTTTTCCCCTTTCCTATTGCGTTGCACTCTCCCGTCGGATTTAGCAGCGAAGGCGCTGTCCGCACGGAGGTTCTGTTCATCCGAAGCCTCTGGCATCATTTCTCCATTTTGAACCTTATGACGTGCACAATGCTCTTTATCTTCAGATTTGTAACAACCATTTTCATACTTCAGACAACACATAAGGCGACCACAAATTCCGGAAATTTTGGTTGGATTCAGCGAAAGTTTTTGATCTTTTGCCATTCGGATCGAAACCGGCTCAAAATCTCCCAAGAAAGACGTACAACAGAGAATTCGTCCACAAGAACCGACTCCTCCAAGCATTTTTGCTTCGTCGCGCACCCCAATTTGCCTTAGCTCTATACGCGTCCGGAATATTGCTGCTAAGTCCTTCACCAATTCCCTGAAGTCAACTCGTCCTTCTGCTGTAAAGGAAAAGATAATCTTATTTCCATCGAAGGTATATTCGACATCAACCAATTTCATCGGCAACTGGTGTTCTGAAATTTTCTTCAAGCAGATTTGGAAGGCTTCTTTTTCTTTGATTCTATTCTGTTCGACGAACTGTTCATCCGCTGTTGTTGCCTTACGAATGACCTGTTTCAAAGGTAAAACCACTTCCTCGTCAGCAACTTGACGCGGGGAGATGACCAATTCTCCAAATTCAATACCCCTTGCTGTTTCAACAATCACTTTATCAGAGGCAGCAAGTTCAAGGTCTCCCGGGGAGAAATAATATATTTTCCCAGCGTGTTTAAAGCGAACGCCTACAACCTCAATCACAGCGGGCCCCTCCTTGTTGGAATAATTCTATAGCTAACACTTCAATCACAAGTCTCGGATTTACTTGTTGTCGTAGTACATCAATTGCTTTCCCGATTGCCAAAAGCTCAAAGGGCTGAATAATACCTTTTTGAATCCCTGCTTGCGCCTGTACCGCTATGACCTGCAAATAAAGAACGGCTTGATTCTTGTCGATCGGAAAAAGAGCAAAAAGTTTAAGAAAATCTCTTTTATCAACTGCAGTCCGAAACTTTTCGACCCAATCTTGCACTATTTGTACACCATGTTCAAGAATAGCAGTTGCTAAATTTTGGTTTTTCCCACTTAACTGAAAAGCTCGCACAGCTTCTTGCTGATCCACCTCTCCCAATCCCGTTAGCCAAGTTGCCTCGGAAAGATTGGGGAAATAAACAAGCTGAGCCCGACTCTGGATCGTAGGTAAAATTCCTTCCGCATTTTCAGCACTTAAAATAATCAGGGTCCGCTCCGGTGGTTCTTCAATGACCTTTAACAGGGCATTGGCGGCCGGTAACGTCAGCGCATCGGCCTGCTCAATGACCGAAACTTTATAGTTCCCCTCGTAATGCTTAAGGTATACCTTTGGTTGCCAAGCGAGGACCTGCTCGATCCCGATGGTCGTTTTAAGCGGTTTTAACCATAAAACATCTGGATGGTTTCCGCTGATAATTTTACGGCAAGCTAAACAAGTTTGGCACGGTCCCTGCGGCGTAAGCTGGCTACAGTTTAAAATCTGTGCTAAGCGGAGAGCCACCTCCCTCTGTTGCAGGGCACTTCCGCCATGAAAGAGTAAGAGATGCGCCAAGCGATTTTCACGTGCCGCCTTCTCCAAAAGTTCTAACTGTCGATTCATATCGTCACACCCTAATAAACTGTTCAACATCCAGAACAAATAGTGTCGCTCCACCGACCGGAACTTCGATCGGAAAAGGAATATAGGTGTCTATCGGTCCCATAACAGGCTGGGCCTGTGTCAAGATCTCTTCCCGTTGATAACATATCTCGCGGATCATCGCCAGGAGGCTTTCTAAACGTTGCTCTTCGACCCCAAAGAGCAACGTCGTATTTCCCGAACGCAGAAACCCCCCCGAACTTGCCAAACGCGTGGCTCGCAACCCTGCTTGAATCACACATTCCAGAAGTTTACTGACATCTTTATCCTGAACAATCGCGATCACCATCTTCATCCCTTATCTCTCCTCGACAATCCAAATTGTTTGGCTTTTAAAACCATCCCACCCTTGCCAACGCCCCTCTCCAGCAGTAAGTAGCGCACCTAGAACTTCGCCTGTCATTTGTTCGCCCATCACAATGATTGGAACTCCTGGTGGATAAGGGGAGATCGTTTCTCCGACAATCTGCCCTAAACTTTCCTTAAGAGGGATTTGGCGTTTAGAGGCAAAAAAAGCATTCCGAGGGGAAAGTACTAACTGAGGCGGCGGAGGAATTCTAAACCTCTTGTTTTTTACTCGCTTTTCTGATTCAACCCGACTAGCCGAATGAGCGAACTTCGCTAAACTTTCTAAACTTTTGGTAAGCCTTTGAATATCCCCCGGCGTATTCCCAATTCCTAACATAAAGAGGATATTCTCCTCATCCCATAACTCCGGTTCAATCCCAAAATTTTTGCGAAGGTACTCCACACAACGGGGAGCAGAAATACCCAACGACAAAGTATTGATTAGAATTTTCGACCAATCAATTGTATGGATACCATACGTTCCGACATCTTTTGCAGAGAGAATACGGAAGCTACTCTCCACTTGACGATGTAGGTTTTCGACCTCTTCTTGAAGACACTCCCAACGTCCTCCATCCAAAGCAAATTCTCCGGCCCGTTCTAACGAGACCAGAAGTAAATAACTCGGGCTTGAAGATTGCAGAAGTTCCAGGCTTTGCCTTAACCGGGTGCGAGAGACTCGAGACCCCTGAACATGCAGCATGGCCGATTGGGTTAAGGAACTTAATGTTTTATGAGAACTATGTAAGACTAAGTCTGCACCAAGCTTTAAAGCACTTGGCGGAAATAGAGGTCCAAGATAATGCGACCCATGTGCTTGATCAACAAGAATCGGGGTATTAAACCCCCAACGCATTCTTTCATCCAATAACTGGTTCAAATTAAAGGCTGTCCCATAATAACTTGGGTACGTGACATGGCAAGCAGCGACCTCCTGCCACGGAATCCCTTGCTTCTCCACGTCAAACCCCAATGCTAGGTTAAAATCAGGATGAATAGTAGGCCTTAGGTATTCTGGCCGCAAACCGCTTAGGACCAATGCCGCCATAACGGAACGATGAGAACTTCTCTCTACAATAACACGTTTCGAAGCTGTATCTTCCAAAGTGAGAAACATCGCTTGATTTCCAACCGTTCCTCCGTTAATTAAGAAAAACGTTTCTTCCGCACCGAAAATCTCAGCTGCCCGTTTTTGTGCTTTCGCTATTATCCCACTTGGTGCATGAAACATATCAAGTCCCGGAAGCTCGGTTAAGTCAAAACCCAGAAAATCTAAGTCATTAAAAAACTCCTGTCGACCTTTATGGCCAGGAGTGTGGAAAGAGCAAAATCCTTGTTTTTGATAACGTCTCAATCCCTCTCCAAGAGCACCCACTGATGAACCTCCATTCACCTGACTCGTCTTCGCCAAAATACACTTGACACATGGTATTCCATCTATTTTATCATAAGTTAGGGAATTTTTCATCCACATTGGCTAATCCTCTAACTAATCCACCAAGCTATAGGGGGCAATTCAGGAATTGCCCCCTATAGCTTAAAAAAGAAGTCCCTTAATTAAAAATAAAAATTCTTGATATTCAGGGGAATCTTGCTCAGCATTGAAAAGCTCTTGCTGGCATTCCGAACAAAAAAACATCCCCTCGACCCGAAACCCATCATATAGGCCATTTTTGGGAACCTGTGCACACCGATAGCAGACTGGCAAAACGTTTCCCTGATTTGAAACGCTTTCCTGAGTTTTAGCTTTTTCATGAATCTCAGCAAGGTTTTGCGTTGGGATATTAAAGGTATCGAGCGTCTTAATCATTATTATATTCCCCCCATTTACTTCTATCTACCTCTTAGTCTTACCCCTCTCTAGTTTAATTAGTCGTGGCACTACTATCTGACATTCCCGAATGATGGATCGTAACTTGAACATCCAGTGAAACCGGAAAGTCCGCAATCTTCTCCTGCCACTGATCCTTTACCGTCTTCCAATACGCTGGATTTCTTTCTTCGATATGCCGTCCGATTCCCAGGAAATCCAGACTCAACTCCCTTTCCTTTTGGAAAGAACTCTGGCATTCATTCTCAATTACCTTAGTGAACCTCTGTTCTGCCTCTTGCATGAGATCCACCCACTCCAACTCAGAAACTTGTTCTTTCATTCCTAAAACTTCGTCGACGGCAATATTCACTTTGATCTTATATTCTAACCCTATTGTTCCGTCAATAGTTTTCACATGGTACTTTGTCGTGGAATTCAGGACTTGTCCCGCATAGTTGATTTGACTTTTATCAAGATCCACTGTGTCAATTAGACGCTGTTGAACTTGATTCTCTAACCACATATACCCTTTAGTTTCCTCATCGTTGAGAAACCCACTCAAAAGGTCCCCTCGAAAAACTCCTGCTCCTTGTATCCGTAGCTCTTGGGCCTCCTTGCTCTCTGATTTGTATTCGATACCGCCGTCTCCCGATTTTGTCCTCTCAATCACCGGGATAATTGGTGCCGTACTTTTTCTGGCTAAAACCGTGAAATAATGCCCTAAACGAACTGTTGGGAAGGTTGAGATAGTGTCCCCTGATTCAATGTTATTTTTAATATACATGGCCGTCAACGTCCCAGAGCGCATTTTTGTATTTAATATATCTTGCGCTTTTCCTTTGGCTAAAACCAAATACATTGAACGACGAAATTCAGCATAACGTTGCGTAAAGTCCAATACATTCATAAGACCAGCCTTGGCCAGATCTTCCCCAATGACGATCACCTTCAGCGAACCCATGAAAGGGACGCGATAAGCAATTTTAGAGATCATCTCGTAAGCTTCCCTTAAGCTTGAAGCCTCTAAACTAAAGGTCCGATCGACATCCGCTGAAATGGTTGTATCTCCTTTTTTAGGCTTTACAAATTGTTCCGTAATCAGATACGTACCGGGCTTCTGTCCGAGATCGAATCCTAGTCCGATCAAAGGAGATAAGTCCTCTACTTCTCGCTTTCCCCAACACCCAGTTAAACATAACATACTGGCAAGCAAAGCCAAGACCAGCGCTATTTTGTTGCACCACTTACGTTTCATTGTACACCAGTTCCCTTCTTCCAACATGAAACTCCCCAAAGGATCGGTATCCAAATCAGTGCCACTGGAAACATGAGATAATCTTCCACGAATGCAAGTTCCCTCAACATATAAGGCCCTCGTGTGAACCCTAACGCAATCCCCATAAATACGGCAGCCACTAAATAGTTCCATTTTAACCCCTTCAAGTTAAAGACGGATTCCATACCCCATGTCACCATAAAAAAAAAGGCGCTTATTTTTATAACCAAGGCTCCCAGCCAAACTCCCATAAATAGGGATTCAATTCCAGAGACCGTCCGGCTTATTTCTACCAATTTTCCTAATTCAAGTATTCCGTTAGCCAAGCGGATAGTTTCTACTGGTCCGAAAACAAGAATTTGAATGATGACAACCACCATATCCAGGATTCCTACCATAAAAGCAGCTCGCCACAAGCCTGTTCTCAATTGACCAAGCTCATTCTTCCCAGTTGGTAGAAAGGTAGCGAGTCCAGCTAAGAAGAGGATATATTCCATCGCAAAAGGCATCACTTTGAGCACCCCGAAAAAAAGCGGTTTTATCCCATCCGCCAAAATAGGCAAAAGTTCTCCTTGTTCCATGCGCGGTATGGCGAGCAGAACATTCAAGACCAAGCCGATTACAATGACCGGAAAGACCGCTTCAGAGAAACGAGCAAACACTTCGATCCCACTCCCTACCAAGTAGAGAACAAGTAGTAAACCACCTAAGTAGAATAACCACAGGGGCGTTAACGGCATAATTGATCGTTCATAGATATCTCCCAAAACGGCCAAGACCAATCCCCCGTAGTAACCTGTAATTAAAATATAGATAAGACCAATGCTTTTCCCTAGCCATTTACCTAAGAGTATTTCTGAAATCTGTAACAAGTTCTTGTGAGGATACTGTACCAAAAGTGAAAGCACCACTAAACCGTAAGGAATTGCCAGAGTAAATCCCGGCAAGACAGTCATCCAACCATCCCTCCCACTAGCTTCGGTAACCCCCGATGCTAAGAGGAGAAACGTTCCCCCCATAAGAACCGCTGCTCCTAACGTCATAAATTGATGTGTCGAAATTTTCTCCATCGTTACCCTTTCCCTTTCCTGCCTGATTGAGGTTCCTTAACATCGATCAGCTGAGGCCGACGCTTCAACGCCCACCATGGTGCCCGAACAAACGTATCTTGCAACAAGGTCCGAATACGCAAAGGAGCGATCGGACTTAGGTAAGGTACTCCGAAAGAACGAAGCGTTAGCAGGTGAATTATGATCACATACAGCCCTACCGAAACCCCAAAGAAACCAAGAACACCCGCCAGGATCATCAGTGGGATTCGAATCAGCCGGACTGCAAGACTCAAATCGTAGGTCGGAATGGCATAACTCGCTATAGCTGTCAAGCTAATGATGATGACCATGAGCGGACTGACAAGACTGGCCTTCACAGCTGCATCCCCAATGACAAGAGCCCCTACAATTCCGATCGTCGACCCAATAGGCTTTGGTAAACGGAGCCCCGCCTCCTGCAATATTTCTAAAGCAGCTAACATCGTCAGAGCCTCTAGCAACGCTGGAAAGGGCACTCCTTGTCGGCCTGCCGATATGCTCATCAGGAGATCCGTCGGTATAATTTCCTGATGAAACGTCGTTACTGCTATATAGATGCTCGGTGCCAACATGGCTACGAATGCTCCTAAATACCGAACAAAACGCGAAAGAATTGCAACCATGGCCCGTTGGTAATAGTCTTCATTCACATTTAAAAACTGCGTCAATACTGCTGGCACCACAAGGACTATAGGGGTCCCGTCAACAATAATACCCACTTTCCCTTCCAGAAGCTTGCCTGCCAAGACATCGGGACGTTCGGTAAAAGAGACTTGAGGAAAGGGCGAATAAGGATTATCTTCAATCATTTCCTCTATATATCCATTCCCTAACATTCCATCCATTTTAATGGTACCAAGCCTCCTGAAAACTTCAGAGACAATATCTGGACTTGCTACTTTCTCGATATAGGTAACAACAAGATCTGTTTTTGTCAAATCACCAAGTTTTAAAGAAATAATCCGTAAGGAAGGGTGTTTAATCTTACGCCGTATGAGAGAGGTATTGATTCGAAGCGTTTCCGAAAATCCCTCACGTGGTCCTTTGACGATCGACTCCGTGATCGGTTCAGCAACGCCGCGATTAGCCCATCCCCTGGCACCAAAAACCAGTGCCTCTCTCGAATCACTGAAGAAAATAACCGCATCACCCGACAAAATTGCATCGATGGCCTCTCCCATCTTGCTTATTTTTTTAAACTCAAGTCCTGGAAGTAAGCTCTGGAGTGTTTTATCCACAATATTTGCTAATGTCAGTTGAGCCATTTCCGGATTTCCCGCCAAATCTACCATGAGCGGCTTCAATATAAACTGATCCAATTGATTTTTATCAACCATGCCATCCACTGCCGCTAATAAACAGGGTATACGTTCTTTCCCTTGCAGGAAAAACTCCCGAAATACAACATCGCTATTGATCGATAAGATTTCTTTCACTTTAGTCCCAGATAATGGTTTATTCAGGTCCTCGTCAAAAGAATATGAGGGAGATTTTCTGATCTGACGTTCCCCCTTGGGACGAAGTGTGAGTTCTTTAATCATTTTCAGCCAACTACGCATGCTCTCTCTCCTTGTCTCACATATTTTATCCGTCAACAAGTCTATTATGCTCATGTAGGGGCAATTCATGAATTGCTCTACGGTCTGATTTTCTTCTACGCGCAACCCAAGCCGCTCCCCTTACAAAAACAAGAGCATTTCACAACTTTCAGGTGTGAAACGCTCTTGTTTTTGCAAGCCATAATAATGCTAACTAAGCAAGGAATGTGTTTTAACCCCGACCGAGATAGCCAGGGTTCCATGTCTGTAAAACTCGCAAGTAGTAATTTGCTTCTCTCAACGTATGATCGGTCATAAGCGGAGATAGCTTTGATTTTACTTGACACGCCAAGATGAGTTCCGTACCTGTAGCTTTAAATTCGGCGATCAATAACGTGGCACTGATGTTTTCATGCATTAGCCGGCCAAAGCTAGAGGCGGGTAACCCCTCGCCTTTCATTTTTTGTTCCAACCGCTCAAACGATTTTGCTAACTCTTTCGCCTTATGACAGAGTGCCCTTTCAGACGGGTCTAACAGATGCCGGACAAACTTGGCATGTTCACCCATAATCTCATCCCAAAATATTTCTTGTTCAAGCAAGTCAACACGTGAATCCACGAACTGATTGTTTTGCAGACGTTTCAAAACCTTAAGGTAAAAAAGAGCCTCCCTGTAGACATGTTCAAACTGCAAAGGAAACAGATTGCATGCCAGACAACAATGGGTCACTCGATCTAATACCATCGCCTTGAATTCTGCAAAAGAGGTTGTTATAAGCATCGATTTCTGATTTAAGGCCCTGACCTGTGGCTCAATCTCTGCCGGAATTGTCCCCAGATCAGGGTTTAACCTAACTTCTTCTGCCGTTAATGCCCTATCAATCGGTATCCCGGTCAGCTCCTGTGTCTTTTGCTCAGCCCGCAATGTTTTATCAGTTACCAATTCCTCAGATTGCAAAACCTGCTCAGAGGCTGTGCAATCGCTCAACATAAGGGCTTCCTTAAGGATCTCATCATATTGGCACTTAAATTGCTCCGCTTGCTGAACATAAGTAACGTCTTTGGCCAGAAACCCAGCTTGCATAAAAATGGCGTGCTCTCTCATAATCCGGGCAAAAAACAAGTGCAGATCCAACGACTCACGTACAAAATTTCCAATCATCGGTACACTACCCGTATCCAACACCCCTTTCTGTCTTTTCTCATCTTATTCCTAACGAAGCAATATATTTACGCACTGCTGACCAAAACAACGTTTGGAATGATCTGGCATAAAGAAAAAAGAGCAGGTTGCCCTGCTCCTTCAAATCACTATCTAAGATACCACGAGTTCACTCTTTAGTCCCACTTTTGATCAGCAAGGCGTTTATAAGAATCGTAACGAATCTTGGCGTATTTTTCAGCGCCTGCAAACAATTCTTCCGCGCTCTCTGGGAAAGTGTTTAGCAAGGAAGAATAACGCACTTCGCCCATGATAAATTCCCGAAAGGACGTCGTCGGCTCTTTGGAATCAAGGCTAAAGGGATTCTTGCCAAGCTCGATCAGATCTGGATTGTAGTGATAAAGATGCCAGTAGCCAGACTCAACTGCTTTCTTAGCCTCTTGTACACTCTTAGTCATGCCCGCCTTGAGACCATGGTTAATACAAGGCGCATAAGCAATAATCAAGGACGGTCCTTTATAAGCCTCTGCTTCTTTCATAACTTTAAGCGTTTGAGCCATGTCTGCACCCAAAGCAATTTGTGCTACATAAACGTAACCATAACTCATGGCAATAACCCCAAGGTCTTTCTTGCGAATCTTTTTGCCGGCTGCCGCAAACTTAGCTACAGCAGCGCACGGAGTCGATTTAGAGGATTGTCCACCCGTATTAGAATAAACCTCAGTATCGACAACCAGGACGTTTACATCGTCTCCAGAAGCTAAGACGTGGTCTAAACCTCCAAATCCAATATCATAGGCCCAACCATCTCCACCGATGATCCACTGGGATTTCTTGATAAGATGGTCTTTCTTAGCAGAGATTTCGGCGAGAACTTTGTTATCTCCAACGTACCCTTTAAGCCCGGCAAGGATCTTAACGGTTGCTGCTTTGGAGGCATCCGCGTCATCGGATCCCGTGAGCCACTCTTGGAAAGCTTCTTTTAGCTCAGTACTAATTTCAAGTCCCAGCGCTTGCTTCATCAGATCAGCCAGCTTTTCGCGTTGTTGACTAACCCCCACGGACATACCATAGCCAAACTCGGCGTTGTCTTCAAACAAAGAGTTGGCCCAAGCAGGTCCTTTACCTTCCTCATTAGTCGTATAAGGAACTGCCGGAGCACTTCCCGACCAGATAGAGGTACAGCCGGTGGCATTAGCAATCATCATGCGATCACCGTAAAGTTGGGTGATAAGTTTAATATAAGCCGTCTCACCACAACCTGGACATGCTCCGTTAAACTCAAGTAACGGTTGGGCAAACTGGCTGGCTTTAACCGTCGTCACGTTAAACAGCTTGCTCTTGTTTGTAAGCGTAACCGCATACTCCCAGTTCTCAGCTTGACGTTCGATTTGTTCGGCCGCTGGCTCCATGATAAGAGCCTTACCTTTAGCCGGACAAACTTCAGCACAGTTGCCACAACCCGTGCAATCCAACGGACTGATCTGAACACGGAATTGCAAACCTGCTGCCTCCTTACCTGTCGCATTCTTCGCAGTGAAGGTTTCCGGAGCGTTTTTAACTTCTTCCTCGTTCATTAAGAAGGGGCGAATCGCTGCGTGCGGGCAAACATATGAACATTGATTACACTGAATACATTTATCCATCTGCCACTCTGGTACCGTGACAGCGATACCACGCTTTTCAAAAGCGGCGGTTCCTAGCGGTACAGTGCCATCTTCACGGCCTAAGAAAACACTAACCGGAAGATTGTCCCCTTCCATGGCATTCACGGGGCGGAGAATATCCGTTACGTAAGCAGGCTCTTGAACCGCCGCTGCGGCTTGAGCCTGAGCATTATCAGCATTAGCCCAAGCTGCAGGTACTTCTACTTTAACAAAGGAAGATACGCCTTGATCAATCGCTGCAATGTTCATATCCACAATATTTTGGCCTTTTTTGCCATAGGACTTCACGACCGAAGCTTTTAGATAGTTAATAGCCTCTTCAACAGGAATGACGTTAGCGAGCTTAAAGAAAGCGGCCTGCATGATCATATTAGTACGAGAACGGAGTCCAAGTTTACCAGCAATAGCTACGGCATCAATAATATAGAAGTTGACCTTATTTTTGGCCATGAATTGTTTCATGGCCGCCGGAAGTTTTTCTTCCACTTCTTCGACGGTCCATTGGCAGTTCAAGACAAAGATGCCATTCTTTTTGAGACCTTTTAAGAGATCATATTTGTAAACATAGGTTTGATTAGAACAAGCGATATAATTTGTACCGGTAACATAATAGGGGGATTTAATTTCTTTTTTACCAAAGCGCAGATGGGAAATCGTAATTCCGCCCGATTTCTTACTATCGTATTGAAAATAAGCTTGTACAAAGAGCTTAGTGTGATCCCCAATAATCTTAATCGCTTGTTTATTAGCTCCGACAGTGCCATCTGAACCAAGGCCCCAAAATTTGCAGGCGATCGTCCCTTCCGGAGCGGTGTCAATAATTTCATCTTCAGCTAAAGACGTATGGGTTACATCATCGATAATACCGATGGTAAAACTATTTTTCGGGCTTTCAGACTTGAGGTTTTTGTAAACAGCCAATACTTGAGAAGGCGTCGTATCTTTAGAACCTAAGCCGTAACGGCCGCCGACAATTACTGGTTTACTAGCACTTGCGTAGAAAATTTCTTTAATATCTAAATAAAGAGGTTCCCCGGAAGAGCCTGATTCCTTGGTACGATCAAGAACTGCAATCTTCTTAACGGTTTTTGGCAACACTTTAAAGAAGTAATCGCTGGAGAACGGGCGGTACAGGTGAACTTTTACAACCCCAACCTTTTCCCCTTGGGCTACGAGATAATCAATAGTTTCCTCAATCGTGTCACAAATCGAGCCCATAGCCACGATGATCTGCTCTGCATCTTCGGCGCCATAATATTGGAAAGGGTGATATTCACGACCGGTGAGCTGCTTATATTCTTGCATATAATGTTCGACAATGTCAGGAATTGCAGCATAATAAGGATTGGAAGCTTCACGGCCTTGGAAGTAGATGTCTGGGTTTTGAGCTGTGCCACGCAGTACCGGATGCTCAGGATTTAAAGAACGATCGCGAAAGGCTTGAACCGCCTCCCTATCTATCAGTTGGGCAACGTCCTCATACTCTGGCACTTCAATTTTTTGGATTTCATGAGAAGTGCGAAATCCGTCAAAGAAATGTAGAAACGGTACACGAGCTTTAATCGTCGCCAGATGGGCAATAAAACCCAAGTCCATTGCTTCTTGTACGCTATTTGAAGCAAGCTCCGCAAAGCCAGTGGCACGCACGGACATAACGTCCTGATGGTCACCGAAAATCGAGAGAGCATGTGTTGCCAAAGCACGAGCGCTCACATGAAATACGCACGGCAGCAGCTCACCGGCAATTTTATACATATTAGGGATCATTAGCAGTAAGCCCTGTGACGCTGTATAAGTGGAAGTTAAAGCTCCGGCCTGAAGTGAACCGTGTACAGCACCAGCAGCGCCCCCCTCGGATTGCATCTCCACAACCTTAACAGTTTGGCCAAATATGTTTTTCCTACCATGAGCAGCCCATTCATCGACCAGTTCGGCCATCGTCGAAGAAGGGGTAATTGGGAAAATTGCGGCGACTTCTGTAAAGGCATATGAGGCATGCGCTGCCGCTTCGTTACCATCCATAGTTTTCATTTTTGCCATTATTTTGTACCCTCCTATTATGCAATAATTAACTTCGAGACTTTGGGAAGGTGATCTTCGCTCTATTCCCAGAATCCAGCTACAAGAAATAGGTTTTAATTTGTGAAAAGATTAATAATTTGCTCAGAAATATAACGGTCAGACCACCAGACCATTTCACTATCTAGCATAGCACAACATTCCTATTTCTTCAAAAATAATAATTCACAAGCGATGATATCCTTTCGAACACCATCACAGCGAGTTAGCCAAAGGAAAACTAAAGAAAACTACTTTAATTCCAACTCCAGACAGTCCCCCTTGAAATAATCCAGTATAACCCATTTTTCTTTATTCGTCAATGATCGTAATTTTCTGACATATTCTCTTTATTATTGTGCCTTGGATTTCTGGATGTCAGATACAGAATATATGGTCATTATTCCGCTGCAGAAACCCCTTGTTATGCTATTAATATCACGTTTTATTGTCATCCTGAGCGAAGCGAAGAATCTTTTGTCCCTAGATCCTTCGCTCTCGCTCAGGATGACACAAAAATAATTGCAGTGACTTGATATTTTATAACCTAAAATCCCGCATTTTTTTATACCTACAAGGAAAAACACTGTAAATACGCGTTGGGGAATTCTGAACGGGGAACCACAGATTACACAGATTACACAGATTAAGAACGATTAGTATAGAAACACACAGACAAAGGATAAAGGGGATGGAGAATGTGGAACGGGATTCACAGACCTATGCCATTATTGGTGCAGCAAGGGAGGTACACCGGACACTTAGACCAGGGTTTCTCGAAGCGGTTTATCAGGCGGCATTAGCAATTGAGTTACAAGCGATTTGTAGGTTAGAGCCAAAATGTATTTATTCTGTGTTAATCTGTGTAATCTGTGGTTAAAATCAGGGTTTATTAATGTAGGTATAATTTTTCACGGGAATCAAGGTTATAACGTTTTTAGGATTTCTGCAGTGGAATCGGTCATATATAAAAAAAGAGCAGGATAAACCTGCTCTTTCAAATCATCATCTATTATACAACTAATGAATAACTGATTAATCCCATTTTTGCTCAGCAAGCCGCCTATAGGAATCATAACGAACCTTGGCAAATTTTTCAGCACTTGCAAAGAGTTCCTCTGCACTATCTGGAAAGGCACTCAACAAGGAAGAGTAACGAACTTCACCCATAATAAAATCACGGAAAGGCTTAATCGGCTCCTTGGAATCAAGGCTGAAGGGATTTTTACCCTGATCGATCAAATCCGGGTTGAAATGATAGAGATGCCAGTAGCCGGACTCAACCGCAAGCTTTGCCTCTTGTACGCTTTTGGTCATACCCGCTTTAATACCATGGTTGATACAAGGCGCATAAGCGATAATTAAGGACGGCCCTTTATAAGCCTCTGCTTCTTTCATAACTTTAAGCGTTTGAGCCATGTCCGCACCTAAAGCAATTTGTGCGACATAGACATAACCATAACTCATAGCAATAACGCCCAGATCTTTTTTACGGATCTTTTTACCAGCTGCCGCAAACTTAGCTACAGCAGCGCAGGGAGTCGCTTTGGAGGACTGTCCGCCGGTATTAGAATAAACTTCAGTATCGACGACAAGGACATTCACATCTTCTCCAGAAGCTAAAACGTGGTCTAATCCTCCAAATCCGATATCATACGCCCAACCATCGCCACCAATAATCCACTGAGATTTTTTAATGAGAAAATCTTTCTTGATCAGGATTTCAGCAAGGATTTTGTTATCCCCAGTGTATTCTTTGAGACCTGCCAAGATCTTGACGGTCGCCGCCTTGGAACCTTCCGCGTCATTCCAACCCTCGAGCCACTCTTGGAAAGCCTCTTTTAACTCAGCACTGATTTCCATCTCAATTGCTTGCTTAATTAAATCAACGAGTTTTGCGCGGTGTTGGCTAACTCCCACGTACATACCATAACCAAACTCGGCATTGTCCTCAAACAGGGAATTAGCCCAGGCCGGTCCTTTACCCTCCTCGTTGGTCGTATAAGGAACAGCGGGAGCACTTCCGGTCCAGATAGAAGTACAGCCCGTAGCATTGGCAATCATCATGCGGTCACCGTGAAGTTGAGTGATAAGTTTAATATAAGGGGTCTCACCACACCCAGGACATGCTCCGGTAAACTCAAGTAACGGTTGAGCAAACTGACTATTTTTAACCGAGCTTAATTCAAAATATTTGCCCTTGTTCGGTATAGTCGTAGCATATTCCCAGTTTTTAGCTTGACGCTCAATTTGTTCATCCGCTGGTTCCATGATCAGAGCCTTCCCTTTAGCTGGACAAACTTCGGCGCAATTGCCACAACCCGTGCAATCCAACGGACTCACTTGAACGCGGAATTGTAGACCTTCCGTCCCTTTACCCGTCGCTTTCTTAGTTGCGAACGTTTCCGGAACGTTTTTAACCTCTTCCTCGGTCATTAAGAATGGCCGAATCGCTGCGTGCGGGCAAACGTACGAACACTGATTACACTGGATACATTTATCCACCTGCCACTCTGGTACAATGACTGCAATCCCACGTTTTTCAAAAGCGGCGGTTCCTAGTGGTACAGTGCCATCTTCACGGCCTGAGAAAATGCTAACCGGAAGGCTATCTCCTTCTAACGCACTCACTGGGCGGACAAAATTTTTCACATAATCAGGCTCATCAACCGCCGCTGCAGCTTGAACCTGGGCGTTGTCTGGATTGGCCCAAGACATTGGTACTTCTACTTTAACGAAGGAAGATACACCGAGATCAATTGCCGCAATGTTCATATCTACAACACTTTGGCCACTTTTGCCATAAGCTTTTACGACCGAAGCTTTTAGATAATTAATCGCCTCTTCGACAGGAATCACGTTGGCTAGTTTAAAGAAAGCAGCTTGCATGATCATGTTAATATGAGAACCGAGACCAATTTTATTGGCGATCGCTATCGCATCAATAATGTAGAAGTTAACGCTGTTTTTCGCAATAGACTGCTTCATGGTCGCTGGAAGTTTTTCTTCCAGTTCTTCTGCAGTCCAGTTACAGTTTAATAAAAAGTTACCATTTTTCTTAAGGCCTTTTAAGAGGTCATATTTGTAAACATAGGTTTGGTTAGAGCAAGCAATGTAATTTGTACCTGTGACATAATAAGGGGATTTAATCGGTTGTTTACCAAAGCGCAGGTGGGAAATCGTGTTTCCGCCGGATTTCTTACTATCGTATTGGAAATAAGCTTGTACAAAGAGCTTGGTGTGATCTCCAATAATCTTAATCGCTTGTTTATTGGCTCCAACAGTACCATCTGAACCAAGGCCCCAGAATTTGCAGGCAATCGTCCCTTCCGGTGCAGTGTCAATGATTTCATCTTCAGCCAGGGAAGTATGGGTTACGTCATCGATAATACCGATGGTAAAACCATTTTTCGGACTTTCAGACTTGAGGTTTTTGTAAACAGCCAATACTTGAGAAGGCGTCGTATCTTTAGAACCTAAGCCATAACGACCGCCAACAATCACCGGTCTGATATCGCTTGTATAAAAAATTTCTTTAATATCCAAATAAAGCGGTTCACCCAGAGAGCCCGATTCTTTGGTACGCTCAAGCACCGCAATTTTCTTAACGGTTTTTGGCAAAACTTTAAAAAAGTAATCACTGGAGAATGGACGGTACAGGTGAACTTTAATAACTCCAACCTTTTCCCCTTGAGCTACGAGATAATCAATAGTTTCCTCAATCGTGTCACAAATCGAGCCCATGGCCACAATGATCTGCTCTGCATCTTCGGCGCCATAATATTGGAAAGGGTGATATTCACGTCCGGTAAGCTGCTTATATTCTTGCATATAATGTTCAACTATGTCAGGAATTGCATCATAGAACGGGTTGCAGGCTTCACGGCCTTGAAAGTAGATGTCTGGATTTTGGGCCGATCCGCGCAGAACCGGACGGTCAGGATTTAAAGAACGATCACGGAAAGCTTGGAGTGCCTCCCAATCTAACAGTTGGGCAACATCCTCATACTCTGGCACTTCAATTTTTTGGATTTCATGAGAAGTGCGAAATCCGTCAAAAAAATGCAGAAACGGTACACGAGCTTTAATCGTTGCCAGATGGGCAATAAAGCCCAAGTCCATAGCTTCTTGTACACTATTTGAAGCAAGCTCTGCAAAACCAGTGGCACGCACGGACATAACGTCCTGATGGTCACCGAAAATCGAAAGGGCATGCGTTGCCAAAGCACGAGCACTCACATGAAATACGCACGGCAGCAGCTCACCGGCAATTTTATACATATTGGGGATCATTAGCAGTAAGCCCTGTGACGCTGTATAAGTAGAAGTTAAAGACCCACCCTGGAGTGAACCGTGTAACGCACCAGCAGCGCCTCCCTCGGATTGCATCTCCACAACCCTAACAGTTTGTCCAAAGACATTTTTCCTCCCAAAAGCAGCCCATTCATCGACCAACTCGGCCATCGTCGAAGAGGGGGTAATCGGGAAGATGGCGGCGACTTCTGTAAACGCGTACGACGCGTGAGCGGCCGCTTCGTTACCATCCATAGTTTTCATTTTTGCCATTATTTTCATCCTCCTAATCATGTGCTTAATTTAATTTTAGGGATTATGTAGGACAGGGACTTTCTTCTCTGCCAGTAACCAACCACCCTACACCTGTTTTATAACAGCATAGCATAACACGAGCATTTGTACAACAAGTTATACAACTTATAACATACTTTTTCTCACAAAAAAACCCAAAATTAATCCCTTTAGAACAAATTGAAGGAACTATTGCAGGATTATTCTGAATAGTGCCAACATAGTTAAAGTCAATATACCTCAAAATTGTTTCACTCGTCAAGAATTATATTTAGGCAAATTAGAAACCTCAATCCCTTAGCGCCCTGGCTAATGCCTGACCGCCCCATCAGATCCCTAATAACTGCAGTACCCCCAGAGCTAAAACTCCGGGGAACCCTAAAAGTCCGACCAATATTATCGTAAAAAAATTAATCGGAATTACAAATCCAAGCATGCTAAGTAGAAAGTCGAATAGCCAAAGTCCGACAATTCCGCCTAACATATGAATAATAATCTTCAAAAACAGATTAGGTTTACCTAAGGTAGAACGTACAACTAAACCTATGAGTAAAATGAGCAGACCAAGAAAGACCAAGGTCATAGATTTTCCTCCTCGTCCCGTGCTAGTCCATAATTATGCACTGATCGGACAAAGAAGAACTTCGAGTTAAAAGTAAAAGCATGCTCACTGAATTTTGTTTATTCAGTGAGCATGCTTTATTTATAGTAATAGTCTAAAGTTGTCGTCGTCCTTCTAAAGCCCGGGCAATAGTTACCTCATCGGCATATTCCAGATCTCCACCCACGGGCAATCCATGCGCTATCCGGGTTACTTTAATTCCCAAAGGTTTGAGCAAGCGCGCCAAATATAAGGCAGTTGCTTCCCCTTCTACGGTAGGATTGAGCGCCATGACCACTTCTCGCACCCCATCTAAGCGTTTCAAAAGCAAATTGACGGTCAACTGCTCCGGACCGATTCCGTCCATTGGGGAAAGGACACCATGGAGAACATGATAAAGACCTTTAAATTCTCTGGTTTTCTCTAAGGAGACAACATCTCGTGGATGCTCCACAACGCAGAGTGCCGTTTGATCTCTCTGCGTATTTTGACAAAGCCTGCACGGGTCTTGATCTGTAAAGTTCGAACAGATAGAACACTTCCTAATATCTCGGTTAGCCACAACAATAGCCCTCGCTAAATCCTCTGAAACCCGCGGTTGTTGAAGGAGGTAAAAAGCTAACCGCCCAGCTGTTTTGGGGCCAACCCCTGGTAGACGGGCTAAGCTGCTAATAAGATCTGCCAAAGGCTGTGGGTATTGTAAGAAATCCATAGATCGCCTAGAATAAGCCGGGGATCTTTAAACCACCGGTCAGCTTACCCATTTCATTGTTAGCCATTTCCTGAGCTTTCCTTAGCCCTTCGTTTAAGGCTGCTTTGATAAGATCTTCCAGCATTTCTACATCCTCTGGGTCAACAGCTTCAGGTTTGATTTTTAACTCAACTAATTCCATTTTGCCACTTACGATGACCTGAACCATTCCACCACCCGAAGAGGCGTCCACCGTTTTAGTCTGAAGTTCTTCCTGTACTCTTGCCATATCCTCTTGCATTTTCTGAGCTTGCTTTAACATCTGACCCATATTGCCACCCATACCGCCGCCGCCCATTCCCTTTAAACCTGCCATTTCAACACACATCCTATCTCTTATTTTTCGTACGCTTTATTAGAGCGTTCCTTAATGTCTAAAAGCTTCTAAACTCTTTGGAGTTACCCATCTTTGACAACCACCAGTTCCGCTCCAAACATGTCCTTAGCCTTGTCAACCAAGGCTTGCTCTTGAGTTTTCAACTCTTGACTCTCTGGCGTTTCCTTGGTTTGAAATTCATTGCTCATGAAATTTTGTAAAGTCAGGGAACTACCAAATAATTGCTTGAGAACCGCTTCGATAGTCTGCCGATTTTCGCTTTGGCTAACTTTATCCCTATGAAAGGAACATCCCTCACGAAAAAGTAGCGTCAAAGTATTCTCCTCAAGTTGAACCGGTTTACCTTCCATCAAAAAGGCCTGGGTGGATTTTTTGCGTTTTTTGACCTGGTCCAAAACCTCATTCCAGCGTGCTTGGATCCCCTCTATACTTAGGTTTTGTAGGGGCCCCTGCGCGATCCCTGAATCAACTACTTTAGTTTCTGCCTTGGGGGGCTTCAGGGATGACGTCAAATCGTTCGGGATCGCTCGGCCAACTTTAGAACCGGCAGGAGACGTTTCTTCAGGAGTATCCCCACGGTTTAAACATGTTCCTTGAATCTGTTGTTCCACTACAGATAACCGCTTCAAAATCTCTTCCTGACCACTGAGCGATGTGGGTTGACTTTCATGAATGGTCTGAACCAACAAGAGTTCAGCAGCCAACCGGGCGTTAGTCGCATATTTGAGCTGACCTTCTCCTTGTAATAAAATAGAGATCCAGCGCAACATTCGGGAAATTCCAATCTGTTCGCTCTGTTTGACCAACTGAGCTTGAATATGAGGTGCTACTAAAGGAGTTTCCCCCGTAGCAATGGTCAAGAGCATTTGACGAAGGTAATCTAAGAGTTCTCTAATAATCTGCCGCGGATCACGACCTTGCTCAATGCCTTCTGCTAAAAAGGTTAAGCTCTTTCCGTAATCAGAGGAGAGTAGCGCTTCTACTAACTGGGCGCTAAAGGTTTCCCCGACCATCCCCAGTACCTGATACACATCTTCCACTCCAATTGGGTCATCTTGAAGAAGACATTGATCCATTATACTTAAGGCATCTCGAAGACCTCCTTCTGACTTTTGAGCAATCACTACTAAGGCATTTGAATTGACCTGCCTACCCAGAGACGTGCATACTTCAACCAAGCGTTTTTGAATATTTTCTACGGAGATGCGATGAAACTCAAAACGCTGTGTCCGTGAGAGAATCGTCAAGGGTATTTTTTGAACCTCAGTCGTTGCTAAGATGAAAACAACCTGTGCCGGAGGCTCTTCCAAGGTCTTAAGTAAAGCATTGAAAGCCTCTGTCGTTAACATATGTACTTCATCGATAATATAAACTTTATATTTCCCTTGTAAAGCACTTAATTTGACGTTTTCACGCAAGTCACGTATTTCATCAATCCCACGATTTGAAGCGGCATCAATCTCAAATACTTCCATGGACGAACCATGGTCAATGCTGAGGCAAGAAGCACACTGATTACAAGGCTCCTCTCCATCCCGCTGTTCACAATTCAAGGCTTTTGCCAAGACTTTAGCCGCAGTTGTTTTACCTGTACCTCTCGGACCACTGAATAAGTAGGCATGAGCGATCTTCTCCTGCTTTAGGGCGTTCACCAATGTTTTCGTTATATGTTCTTGCCCTACAATGTCCTTAAATGTTCTGGGACGCCATTCACGGTAAAGTGCTAAATAAGCCATATTTTCACCCTCGATAAAACAGAGTGTTTCTTATACCAAAAAAGATGGTACATTGACCACCTTTATCTTAATTTATAAATAGCCGTACACCCTTGATTGAACCATCACCTCCGAACGTTACCTTGGTCGGCAAACTCAATTCAGGCAACCTTACGGCACACAAAACGCTCTCCTTAGTGCTGCTTCCGTCAAGATCTGACACGGTTCGGAGTGTCCTGTTGCGTAAGACCAAAATCTCATCGCTGCCCACCAAAGACAGCTTCACAGGCGAGGACCTTTCGCGGGACTTCCACCTTGCTAGAGCGGACTGCAAGTTACAGGGAACCGCTACCTCCCCATCTAGTACGGCTAAACTAATTATAACAAAATATAGAAGACTTAGCTAGCGCCAAGCGCTGGCCAAGGATGGCCGAGTGTCCCTGTAGCCATAGCTGGCGAGAAGGGACCCCGCAGACGCAGGCGCTAGCCTTAGTCGTACTTATGCGTTGGCCATGAATGACCAAATGTCCCTGTAGCCAAAAATGGCGAGAAGGGACATTTTTGAAAGTATAAAAACGTTAGTTAATACTTTCTAACTAGTAAAAAAGCCGAAGTCGAATACTTTGGCTAAAATCTTCCAAAAATGGCGGAGAGAGAGGGATTTGAACCCTCGACACCGGTTGCCCAATGTACCCGCTTTCCAGGCGGGCGCCTTCGACCACTCAGCCACCTCTCCGAGTTCGATAAATCTTGAAACACTATTAATATTTTCAGGAATTTAGTGAACAAGAGAGATTATATCCTAAAGAGACAAGTACGTCAATGGCAAAGTTACGAAACTATCTGTTAACATTTAAAATTTTAGCTTTTATCCTCTTTTTTAGGAAATATTTGTATTAACACAGCCCAAAATTCGTTGTATCATTTCCAAAAAATAAAAACGCACCTTCGGTAAGCTCGCCGTAGCTTTTGCTGTCTGCTTGAATGGATAAACTGTAGAGTTATTTTTAATCGGAATCCCCGGTTTTCCATCCACTTGAACAGCCGTGGAATGATCAATATCAATAAAGCAAAGCGGAGGGAAAAGCACGCACCACCAGTTTGCTCCTTGGCCTGCTCCGATCACCACGCGTAATGCTTCATAGTCACCAGCCGGTAGCACCAATGATCCATAGGACTTCGTAGGAAAGCTAAAATGACCATACTCTGTATGTACTGCATAATCCTTACCCCAGGCTTTCACCACTGACCGCCCAATATCCTCCATGTCTGGACGAACCTTCTTAAGAATTTGCCGTGATTCCTCTAAAGACTGAGAAACTGCTAACTGTGGAGAAACTGCTTTTAGAATGGCATCTCGAACTGCTCGCTTCAATGCTTGATCCTGTTCACTGTCTGAATTGGCGAGAACGTGAAAACGAATTAATTGATCCGGCTTTGGAGCGATTGCCACGTCCTGAGCAACTGCCTCCCTATTCGAGGTTTCTAGTGCATTTCCTGCCCGAATAGGTCCCCAAAAAGCACCGGTCACCAAAATTATGATCAAGGTTATAGTTATCCCAATTACTTTCATACTGTCTAAACCCCTCTCTCCTGAACATCTCGTATCCGTTCTCTCTATTAGAGTTTCTAAAACTTTTCCTCTAATATCAGTTTGCTCAGGAATGTGAAGATTTAAACAAGCAAAAGCCATAAATTTTTTTTACTTTTTAAGTGAACTCGTTCAGCTAAAAGCTGAACATCGAAACTTCATCAATCGACGATACATCAAAAAGAACCCCCTCCTCCGCTGATTAAGCCTAAGAGGGGGTTCTTCGCAACAATGTTTTTAGGTGCCAAATCTCTTCAACATTCTAATTGTTTGAACATGCATACCTTCATGATACATAGAAAATGTCAGAAATTCCCCTATCGTCTTCAAAGTTAAGCCCGAGGGCATACTTAATGGATTTACAACGGCTTCGTCTAAGCGGTTATTTAGCTTTTCTTTAATTCGGCTTGTTTGATCTTCTAACATTTTAATTAGCTCTGGTAAGGTTGGGGGTTGCACCTTCCAGTCCGAGGGTTTACTGTCTTTGCCAAATAAATCCGTAAATTCGTCCGGCATTTGCATCGGTTCTTGTGTAAAGCCGAAAGCAAATCGCTCTTGAACTAGATAAACATGACCGAGATTCCAACGGATGTTATTATTAAAGCCTTCAGGTATTGTATCTACTTGACTTTCACTGAGTTCTTTTACTTCATTGATCGTGTTACTTCGTACAACTTTAAGCTGGTTGAATAAAAATTCTTTCAAATTATTCACCTCCTTTTTTTAATTATATCAAATTATAACCAACTATCCAAAGCAACCAATGTATCCTACTTCTCTTAAGGTTTCAGACGATACCCTCTATAACTTGACGGCTATAGCTGGCTACTTATATAAATGACATGCCACATAATGTTCCGTTTCCACGGCAATCAAACGCGGGGCATTAACTTGGCATTCAGGCATAGCTTTTGGACACCGGGCAAAAAAGCGACAACCGGGTGGAGGATTGATCGGAGAAGGTACATCCCCTTCTAAAATAACTCTCTCCCGCTTCCGTTCCACTTCAGGGTCGGGAATAGGGATCGCGGATAATAAGGCTACGGTATAAGGATGAAGGGGTTTACGATATAACTCGCTAGCTTTAGCGACTTCCATCAATGCTCCTAAATACATCACCCCGCAACGATCAGCAATGTGCTTGACCATCGCTAAATCGTGAGAAATAAACAGGTATGTCAGTCCATTTTCTTTTTGCAGACGCTTAAATAAATTGATGACCTGAGCTTGAACCGAAACGTCCAACGCCGAGACGGGCTCATCGGCCACGATAAATTGGGGTTTAATTGCCAGGGCACGCGCGATTCCAATTCGTTGCCTTTGTCCCCCGGAAAATTCATGCGGGAATCGGGAAGCATGTTCTTCAGGAAGGCCTACTGTATGCAGCAACTCTGCGACTCGTTCCCGCCGTTTGACCCCACTATATAATCTATGGATATCAATCCCTTCGGCAATGATATCCCCTACAGTCATGCGTGGATTCAGAGATGCATAAGGGTCCTGAAATACCATTTGCATCTCACGATTAAACTGTTTCAACCTACCGCCTTTCAACTGATGAACATTTTCGCCATTAAATAGAACCTCTCCGTCAGTTGCACTATATAAACGCATAATCGTGCGTCCCAAAGTCGATTTTCCACATCCCGATTCTCCAACTAAGCCAAATGTTTCTCCGCGTTGAATGGATAAACTGACATTGTCCACAGCTTTTAAAACGCCATTTGTAACGCCAAAATATTTTTTCAAATTATTAACTTCCAAGATAGTTTCAGACACAGTGTTTCCTCCTTCCTTTCAGCAAATTTTCACCTTAACACGCTTGTCCATTAACCAACAGGCCATACTGTGTTCATCTTGGATAATTTGAGTTTGCGGATCTTCCTTTAAACATATGTTCAAGGCGTGCGGACACCGTGCAGCAAAAGCACACCCTAGCGGAGGGTCTAACAAATCCGGTGGCATTCCTTCAATAGGTACCAATTCGCTCTTTTCTTCATCATCAAGCCGTAAGATGGAATGCAAAAGGCCCCAGGTATAAGGATGCTGAGCAGAATAGAAAATGTCATCCACTGTTCCTTGTTCCACTATTTTTCCTGCATACATTACGGCCACACGTTGAGCAATGTCGGCGACAACCCCTAAATTATGAGTAATAATAATAATGGAAGAACCGATTTTGTCCTGCAAATCTTTTAACAAATCAATAATTTGAGCTTGAATGGTGACATCAAGGGCTGTGGTAGGTTCATCCGCAATCAATAATTTCGGACGACAGGCCAGAGAAATTGCAATCATCACTCGTTGACGCATCCCGCCTGAGAATTCATGAGGGTATTGTTTTATCCGAGTTTCTGGACGAGAGATACCTACCAATAGGAGGAGTTCGATTGCCTGTTTTTGGGCTTTTTCTTGCGTGAGCCCTTGATGTTTGACTAAACCTTCGGTGATTTGCTTGCCAATCGTCATGGTAGGATTTAAGGACGTCATGGGATCTTGAAAGATCATCCCAATTTCGGAACCCCGAATTGATTCCATTTCTTTCAGGCTGAGTTGAACCAAGTCTATCGTTTCGTCAAAGATAATTGAGCCTGCTTTAATTATTGAAGGCGGGCTCGGAATTAAGCGCATAATGGTTTGAGAAGTTACGGATTTTCCGCACCCGGATTCTCCCACAATTGCCAAGACTTCCCCTTTCCTTAACTCGAAGGAAACCCCTCGCACTGCCTGAACTTCTCCCGCATACGTATGAAAAGAAACCTTGAGATCTTTTACTTCCAGAATATTTTTCACACGAACACTTCCTTACTTTCTAAATTTCGGATCAAGCGCATCGCGCAAACCGTCTCCAAGAAGATTAAACGAAACCATCATCAAAGAAAAAACCAGGGCAGGGAACAACAACCGCCATGGATAAACGCGCATAGAACCGACGCCATCCGAGAGAAGCATTCCTAATGAAGCCAGAGGAACCTTGACTCCGAGTCCAAGAAAGGAAAGAAAAGCTTCTGTAAAAATAGCTTGGGGAATCGTAAACGTAATCTGAATAATGATAAAACTAAGTGCATTGGGAATTAAATGTTTTGTAATAATTCGCCAAGAGCTGGCACCCAAAGAGGTGGCCGCTAACACGTATTCTTGTTCTTTCAAAGAGAGGACTTGTCCCCGAACCAGACGAGCCATTGAAATCCAACCTGTTATGCCATAAGCGAATATGATCGTCCAGATTCCCGCTCCCATCATCACAATCAGTAAAACTGTAATCAACAAATACGGAATGGAGTATACTACTTCGATAAAACGCTGCATAATATCATCAATTTTTCCACCGTAATAGGCGGAAACTCCACCATAAAGAACTCCAATACATAAATCCATCAACGCAGCCATAATCCCAATAAACAACGAAATACGGGTTCCCCACCAAAGTCGAACCCAAAGATCCCGGCCAAATTCATCCGTTCCAAACCAGTAAGCTCCATTTGGCATCTCATTTCTTGCTGCCAGATGTTGCAGCTCATACCCACTTTTTTGTAAATATGGTCCAATAATTGCCATTAAGGTGATTGCAATTAAAAAATAAAAACCGGCCATCGCGAATTTATTTTTCTTCAACCGTCGCCAGGCATCTTGCCAATAGGTGATCGACGGTCGAGTAATTTTCTGTTGCTGGTCTTGTTTTGGGGCGGGGGCAAACAAGTCATCTGTGATTTCCGGCATAGTCTTAATTCCTCCCTTTCGCTAAACGAATCCGAGGGTCAATAAATCCGTAGGCAATATCCGTCAAGAACATAACGACGATGAGCAGGAGACTATAGAAAATGGTTAAACCCATGATTAAAGTGTAATCATTGGAATAAACAGCTTGCACAAAGTATTTTCCTAAGCCTGGTATTGCAAAAATCTGTTCCACCACCAGAGTTCCCGTAATAACATTTACCGTAATCGGTCCAAGGACCGTCACAATTGGTAGAATCGCATTACGCAGTGTGTGCCTGAGGATAATGGCGAATTGAGACAACCCTTTCGAGCGAGCGGTTTTAATATAATCCGCATTAAGGACGTCAAGCATGGACGTACGCATCATTCTCGCCGTTATAGCGATCGTCATAAAGGACAAGGTCAAGGCGGGTAAGATTCGGTTGGCGGGTCCATCCCAAAGTGCAGCAGGTAAAATCCCCCATTTCACACCAACCCAATATTGTAAAATAGGTCCCAGCACAAAAGACGGAATTGAGACGCCGACAATAGCAATAAACATCGCCGTATAATCCCAGGATTTATTATGTTTGAGAGCTGCCGTAATCCCGAGAATCAAACCCACCAAAACAGAAAAAATAATCGATTCAGCTCCGAGTTCAGCCGATGCCGGGAACGACTCTTTAATGATGTCCGTGACCTTTCGGGTGGGATAAGCAAACGATACTCCTAAGTCCCCTTGGCCTATGTGAAGGAGATATTCTTCGTATTGAACGAGAATTGGCCGATCCAAGCCATATTGTTTGGACAACAACGCCCTCTGCTGGGTGGAAAGTTTCTCAGAATTAGCGAAGGGATCCCCTGGTAAATTATGCATGAGCACAAAGGTCACGGTAACAATCATCCAGAACGTGATTAACATATAAAAAAACCGCCGCAGTATAAAACGAGACATGATAACACCTCCTACAAACTAAAAAGGAAGGGGTTCCGGTTGGAACCCCTCTATCTTCTTGATCTAACTATTCGACAGATGCGTTTTTGAGATCCCACTCAGAACCATAAGGGAAGAAGAGAATATTTTTGACATTTGGTTTGACCAGATAGGAATAAGCACGGAAGTTGACAGGAGCCACCGGCATTTCCTTAACCAAAATCTTTTCGGCATCGACTAAATATTGAGCACGTTTTGCTCCATCCGGTTCTGCCTTGGCTTTTTCGATCAATTGATCGTATTCCGGATCTTTAAACTGGCTTTCGTTAAAGGAAGAAGTTGATTCATGGCAATCCAGGAACGTCATTGGGTCATTATAATCCGCTCCCCAGTTAAATAGCAACAAATCAAATTCATGTTTTTGTCCGTGTTCGATCCGTAGCTTGTGTGGAATTGACTCCACTGTGACATCAATTCCCAAATTTTGTTTCCATTGGCCTTGAATAAATTCCAAGGCCTTTTTCCCATCTTCAGTGTCATCACCGGTAAATTTCAAAGTTGTTGGGAAGGAAGTAAGTCCCGCTTCTTTCAGTCCTTCGGCTAATAATGTTTTGGCTTGGGCAGGATCATATTTTGGCAGCACATCTCCCGCATCAGCACGAAACTCTTTATTATTGCCATCCTTTGTTCCGCTTGGTACAAATCCAGTAGGCGATTGGCTTCCATCATGGAACACAATATCGACTAAACTACTCCGGTCAATCGCTAACGCTAAAGCCTGGCGGATTTTGTCGTTTTTCAAAGCCGGGACATTCTCGTTCATCTCTACGTATGTAATATAGAGTTGGGGCTCAACGAGATAATCCGGCTTTGCCTTCCATTGATCCACCTGGTCACGCGAAATTTGTGCCTCATCAATGGCATTCGATTGATACAAGTTAGCTAATGTGTTATTGTCCGCTGCAATTTGCACATCCACTTCGTTTAGTTTCACATTATCTTTATCCCAATACTTTTCGTTTTTCACTAAGGTCAAACTTTGTTCATGATCCCATTTGCTGAGCGTAAAAGGACCGTCAGACAATGTCTTGTCAGCATCGGCCGCATACTTATCCCCATATTTTTCTACAAATGCTTGATTTTCTGGAAAAAAGACCGGGAAAGAAAGTTGCGAGGTCATAAACGGAATTGGATTTACTAATGTGAACGTAAGCGTTTTATCGTCGATTGCCTTGACTTGAACTTGATCAGCGCTGCCTTTACTGTTCATATAAGCATCTCCACCTTCAATCCAGGCAACCATAAAGGCGTAATCTGCTTTTGTTTTAGGATCTAAGGTACGTTTCCAGGCATATGCGAAATCTTTAGCTGTTAATGCTGAACCATCCGACCATTTGAGGTTATCTCGCAGTTTAATAGTATAAGTTCTTCCTCCATTTGTAATCACCGGCATCGCAGCAGCTAAAGCAGGTATTGGTTCCCCATTTTTCCCCAGACGGTAGAGACCTTCGTTAATTTGATTAAGAATATCAAATGATACAGCGGCGTTGGCAATTGATGTGTCCATGGCTTGCGGTTCTGCCAACAAAGTCATTCTCAATAGTTGCTTAGAATTCCCGCCACTACTTGATGTGGCAGAGTTTCCACCGCACCCTGTCAGCAGACCAGCAAGTAGCACAGTGGTTGACATCCCGACAACAAACTTTTTTGCGATAGTCATATTTCTCCCCCTTTAATCGATTTGCAATCGATTCGCAATCGATTTTTGCTAATTATAACAAAAGGTTTAGAGCAACTAAAGAAATAAATAAGAGAAAAAGTAAATGAATTGAGTTAATTGTCTAATTAAAGTGAATTTTGGCTAACGCCAAGCCCAGGGATATCTCTAAGAAGTTGATGATGGTTCAAGTCGAATCCAATCATACCGGTTTTTCGGCCTTCCCATTTTTTGATAACTAGGAATTGACTGCACCTTACCGTTTGAGACAAGATACGTCAAATATCGATAAACAGTAGGAACAGCCAACGCTACTTCTTTGGAAATTTCTTCCACTGTGGAAGGTTGCCGACAAGCTGTAAGATATTGTTCTATATAAGACAGGGTTGGTTTGCTAATTCCTTTGGTTACAAATGCTTCGTATTGTGATTTTGTGGTTGTTTGAGAAGTTTTCATCATATCTAACAGCCGCTTATGCAATTGAACGCGAGCAATCAGATCTGGAGCTTTGACAGGTTTCAGCGCAAAATCGGTGGCTCCTGCATCCAGAAAACGATCGGCAATTTCCTGCCTTTCGTCTACGGTGAGTACAAGAATAGGTATTTGCTGATCTTGCTCCCGAATCAGGCGAACCGTTTCTAAGCCATCAATTTCAGGCATGTGATAATCCACTAAAATGATATCCGCCCCATGGTTGAGGAAACCTTCAATTCCCGCTCTCCCATTAGGATAGGCTACGGGATTCCAACCGACAAACGTGAATATTTCACTCAACATATAGCGAAGGGACTGATCATCATCCATAATTAAAATTTTCATTGGCTTTCTCCCAAGGGCAGAGTTATCCAAACCTTCGTGCCCTGCCCTATTTCGCTTTTAATATTGATGGATCCTTCGTGTCCTTCCGCAACTTGGCGTACGAAGGCCAAACCTACTCCAGGATGGTTTTTCGTGCTGTATCCGGTCTTCCAGATTCTTTTTAGATCATTCGCTAAAATGCCGTAGCCATTATCTTCTACCTCTAATCTCACTATGTTTGTCAGCGTTTTGGCGCGCAAGATTACCCTTCCATTCTTCCGCCCTTGAACGGCATCCAACGCGTTATCAAGCAAATTTATAATCGCTCGAGTCATCCTAATTTTATTAATATAAAGACTTGATTGTGATTCTCCCTCGAATTCTATATCCACCGACAAATTCGTACCACTGAGATGACTTGACCGAATATAATCGATGAGATCCTTAAGCTCACACCAGTTCTTACGATCCTCATATAAAATTTCCGAGACCATTTTGCTCATTGATTGAATGGAACCATAGATGGTCTGGCAGTATTCTTGCATCTTAACATCCGGCCATCGTATCTCCATCAAAGAAACCAGTCCTTCGATAGCAGCAAGTGGCGTTTTCAGATCGTGGACAAGATGGAGAACTTCACGTCCTGAACGAGATTGCTGAGCTTCAAGTTGAGCACGGTGTAAGTCCTGTGAAATAGCCCATTTCTCCATGTATAAAATCAAATAAACCCATAAAGTGATTGCGCTGGCTACGAAGATAAAAAACAAAACATTGGCATATAACTCCAGAACCTGACCAAATCCGATTTGAAGCGCTGCCTGTTTCACCTTTAGCGATAAAGAGCCCTGTCCGAAACCATAAGAAGTCAGAAAAGGAATTTGGTTTAACCAGGCAACGCCAAAAATCAGTTGCGAAAAAACCAGTAATTTCATCCCCATATTTAATTTTTGTTTACTTAATTTCTGCATCACTACGATTGTTAGCCAAAGAAAAATATCTGTGGCCCCAAAACTATAGTTTAAAGGCGTCACTTTATTGACAATTACATAAGCGATTGGCACCACAGTCAAGGGTATGATGGTTTTTAATTCAGAGCGATTGAAAATATCGGCCATCCCATCTCCCAACATCACCACACTGAGAAATTGGGGTATGGAAATAATAGTATTAATGGATACAATAAGGAAAGCGTCCACCATTAATGCATTGCCATCTGTTTTATAGTTTATCATTTGAAGTACGCGATCCAATCCTATAAGTTGGGGTTTTAACCAATAAGGAATCAGGATTCCCAATAAAAACAGCCCAATTCCTATCCATATTTTCCATGATCTAACTATTCGCCCCACCTCATTACCACCTTTCCTACTCATTTTATTATAACATGGGTAGGAAAGGTGGTTAATTTCTTTCTAAGGAATTCATAAATTCTATCCTGCCTACGTGGAAAAAAATATCGCTGCCATCAAATATAGCTTATAACAGCCCTTGGTGTCGATATTCTTAGTTTTCTTTAGTAACAGCGAGTTTACAACGATCCATTTCCTTGTACCCTCGGGGATTATTTTTTATAGTTATCTCCCCCGCAGATACGTTACGTGCAAGACCCGAATAATGTTTACAAACCCCTGAATCTGAGAATATTGTCCCTTCACCTTCTGGTTTGACGCAATACTTACATAACCCCAGACAACGACATCTAAAAACGGATATACTAGCGAGGTACTTTTTCATTTCTGTCATAATGTATTGCGGTAAGTTGTCATCGCTTCCAATAGTTACCAATTTATCATTGGTGTAGGTTACGCTTACTTGCGCCGAATTTTGCTTGTTCGCTAACACAAATTCTACGATATTGCCAGGCTTTCTTTTCACATCCTGTATAGACCAATTCTTAGCTGCCATTACACTAACCAACTTTCTTAAAATCAATCCATGATTCCACTGTTCGACAAGTCTAAAAACGTTAAGTCACTGTAATTATTTTTGTGTCATCCTGAGCGAAGCGAAGGATCTAGGGACAAAAGATCCTTCGCTTCGCTCAGGATGACAATAAAACGTGATATTAATAGCATAACAAAGGGTTTCTGCAGCGGAATCATCCCTAGCGATTATTATAATAAATTGTGTATGAAATCACTCCAAAATCACTCCAAATAATATCATCATTCCCCATTTTTTCTTCATTTCCTCCCAAAATAAATAAAAATAATTTTCTTTTCCACTTTTCCGCATTGTTGTACTTTAAGATCACAGAAAAAAATAAGCTCAGCAGATTTTTCTCTACTGAACCTATCTATAATAATTAATTTCCTACCACATTTTCAACATTTGGTTATGAGGTTATAATGTTAATCAGAAGGAGGCCGTTCTCTGTTTAATTGAATGCCAGAATTATAGTTTGAGTTAAGGGTTGTTTTAATAAGCACAAGTTATTCTGAGGAGGTATTAAGATGTTAGGTAAAGGAAAGTTACTTAAAATTTATTTAGGAGAAAGCGAACGTTACAAAAATAAACCTCTCTATCAATATTTAGTTCATTGGCTCAAGGAAAAAGGGATCGGTGGTGTAACTGTCAGCCGAGGTATTGAAGGCTACGGGCAGGATAAAGTTCTCCATACAGCTCGTTTATTAGAGCTTTCTTCCGATTTGCCAATGATCCTGGAAATTGTAGATGCAGCGGAAAAGATTGATCCCCTTATTCCCGAGATTTGTGCAATGGTACCAAAAGGCTTAGTTTTCACAACAGATGTCCACGTTTACAAACACGGGAAAGAATCGTAGCCTTTAATAAGGAGGTAAATTTATGATTCAGGCAGTTATTCCAGGTCGGGAAACTCTCAACCTGGAAGTTTTAGTTCTTGATTTCAATGGGACATTAGCCTTAGATGGGCAAATGCTTGAGTCTGTCAGAAATAGCCTCATCCGCTTAGCGACATTTTTGGAAATCCACATTCTCACTTCAGACACTTACGGTACCGTAGTCCGACAATGCATGGGGCTGCCTGTTCAGGTAAGTGTCTTGAAAAGCACAGAGCATGCTAAAGAGAAAGCTAATTACTTAGCCCAATTTGGCTCCCGCGAAATAGTTGCTATGGGGAACGGAGTAAACGATCAATTAATGCTTAAACAAGCACAATTAGGCATTGCCGTGCTTGGGTTTGAAGGAGCTTCCACTCATGCCCTCATAGCAGCAGATGTGGTTGTCAATAAAATAGAGGATGCCTTCGGTTTGCTCTTAGAAACTAAACGTCTTAAGGCAACACTCAGGTCCTGAATATTTTTATCACCTAAATAACTTCATTGCAACTACAGCTAATACTCCTAGCCCTACAGTTCCAAATATTATGATGACTTCTTGTCTACTGGGCTTGCGTAATTTAGAACTTTTATATTTTTTCCACGGCATAGTTTCCCCCTCCAAGTTGAGTCTCATCTCAAAAGTGATAATCTATGTTTCCTTACAGTCTCATCACCTCTTCAATAGGTATTGTATAATTCACTCATATACTCCAACAATGTCCATAAGTACAGTGGCATCAGAATATTTAGTACAGTACGGCAAAATAATTACACATTGGCACTATGTTTGCCTGAACAAAAGAAAGAAGTACAGTCCGTTTGCCAAATGAGACTGTACTTCTTTCTTTTCCAAGACACGCATTGTTGGTTTTTAAGAGTCGAAAAATCCTTTGCCCGCTGCATAAGAAATTGCCTGAGCTTTGCTTTCCACATGAAGAATATCCAAGATTCTACCCATATGATACTTGATAGTACGTTCACTTAATCCCAGGTCGGCGGCAACTTCTTTATATAGCTTCCCTTGGGCCACCAGCCTGAGTACCTCGGCTTGCCGATCAGTAAGTCCTCCCACTGTTTCCAAATTGTTGCCCGAACCCGTCCTGCCATTTTTCGAATTCTGAGCAAACTCCTTTAGAATCCTGTCTGCCAACCCTGGAGAAAATACTGCTTCACCCCGTTCCAACCCTGCCAGTAAGTTGAAGAGTTCCGTCGCATGCAGGCTTTTAAGTAAATAACCTGATGCTCCACTTTTAATAGCCTCGAACAGGCTAACGTCATCTTCCGCAAACGTTAGCATGATGATTTTGCACTCGGGTATAAGCGCCTTGATTAAACGCGTTGCCTCCAGACCATTGCATTCCGGCATAAAAATATCCATTAATAAGATATCGGGCCTAAACTCTTGAACCTTTGCCAAAGCCTCTCTACCGTTTCTGGCTGTGGCCACAATTTCATACCCTCGTGTCGCCAGGAGATTTTGCAAACCATCTAAGAACAGCGGATGATCATCGGCTAAAAGAATTTTCATTGTTTGCACTTCCTCTTTCCGCTATGGCGTCCACAAAAGAATCACCTCTTCAGGTTGTTTAGGAATTTGAATTTTTACGGTTGTTCCTTTGCCGATCTCAGAATACATATTCAAACAACCACCGATCTCTACAGCACGCTCTTTCATAAATAACAGGCCATAGTTACTCGCAGGGTTTGAGAGGGTGCCTTTTACATCAAATCCACATCCGTTATCAATAACTGCTATGTTTAACCCATCGCAATTCTCTTTAAATATTATTTTTATAGCGCTGGCACGTGAGTGTTTGATTATATTGATCATTGACTCTTTGATAATATTCAAGACTTGTACGGTTGCCTTAGAATTATACTTAAAGCGGTCTGCTCCATTATAATCAATTTCTACAGTAATGCCATAATTTTGCTCAAATAAGCTTACCAGTTTGTCAAATTCCTTAAATAAGTCCGACGTTTTTTTCTCTCTTATCGTCATATCCCCACGCATGCCTGAAATAGTTTCCCTTACGGTCTGGTGAGCTTCCTGTGCTACCTCGGTTAAGCGTTGAAGACACCGAACCGCTGTTTGCAGTTGATCATGCTTCAAATATTCCGTGATTACCTGAGACTGAACATTAACGAAACCCAATACTTGTCCAAGATTGTCATGCAGGTCCCGAGCCATCCGCTCCCGCTCTTCTTTTACTGCTATTTCCTGTCGTTGTTGCAAAAGCTTGTCTTCTGTAATTTTCTTCTCTGTAACATCACGGATGATCAAAAACTTTCCCAACAAATTTCCCCTCTCATTTTTTATCGGTAAACATGACGTTTCATAATACCGATATTTTTTGTTTAACATGTATTCAAATTCAACATACTCTCTTTCTTCTAAAATAGTCTCCTGCAAAGCAGGCCACTTTGCAAAAAAATCCAACGCACTAAGCCCGATATTGGGAGCCGCTTTACAATTAAAAATATGTCGAGTTGAGGGGTTCATATCGACAATCCGATTCTTCAAGTCCAACACCACTATGCAATCGGTCATGCTTTCCATCACGCTGCTTCGTGCGATTGGCACAAGGTCAAACAAGTTATTTCGGAATAATTTCCAAGTTATGAACAAACTTGAAATACTCCAAGCTATCGGAGTTGTATCAATATGGGGACCAATTCCCAAGACATAGGCGACATTGACCAACATGACAAACAGTATTGATAAAGCCAGGTACCTGAATTGTCTGCCGTACAGCGGTGCTTTTTTCCGCCAAAATCGTATTATAAGAACTACCGAAAAAAGATTTAACCCGTCAGAATAAGCAGCATGTATCCAAAACCACAAGCCGTGTTTGACTGTAAGATAATAAAATCTTCCTACGTTTCCCATCGAGACAGTCTGCCATATCAATCCGTGAAAGTCATTTGTCCAAACAAGAATAACCGTTATGACAGGAATAATGCCCAACAATAATAGTCTCTTTGTGCTTGTCCAACGCCGTGAATCTGTAACTTGCAAAACCATTATCAGCCAAGCTAAAGGTCCAAAAGTATATGCAGGGAATCCGATCTTAGCCCAAAAAAGCTTTGACTCTAAGTTGGTTGTACTTATTTCCATTGCTGTCCCTACACCCCATAATAAACTGAATAGCAATGTTATAACAAAAGCAGTCCCACCATTCTTGCGTTGACTATTTAAACTATAAAAAGTCATTGACAGGTTCATACTTATCGTTGCTAAAAACGGCCATATAGCAGGTGTATAAATGTAAGTCATTTTTCCCCCATAGAATAAAACTCCTGTCCATAGACAATAGCAGCTTCACATCTCTCTACGAAACAGTTGACTAAGCCGCCAAATAATTCACTTTAGACTTTCCACATTTTCCTTTCGTTTCCTGTGCGCACGTTGTGCGTTTCATATATATTTTTTTATAAATCATCGCTCCTGCGGTGCGATGTAAGACAACCGACTAACTTCATGCGAAAGCCTCTGGGGGACAACAGCATGTCGGTAAAGTCAGGATTAGACTGCTAACGCTGTCGAGTTGCCTGGCGAGTCAGGCCATATATGGTAAAGCCTGTGGGCTGAATCCGGGTCTGTGGCTGTGAAACGCTGACGGTCATGCACCGGCTATTAATAGGTAT
>JARLHV010000047.1 GCA_031292055.1 Desulfosporosinus sp. | reverse complement strand
TAATGATCTTCCATGGAGAATCCTTTTCCTTTTTGCCAACGTAAATAAACCTTGTTTGTTTTCCATTATTAGATGTGATTACCTTTTTGTACTCCGCGACAAAGTCAGCCGTGACTTGAACTTCGTCAAAGTTCTTGCCGTTTAGTTTAATAGGAGCCGGAGTAGAAACTTTTAGATCTGTTAACTGTTTTATATTCTTGAAGTAGGAGTCTGGGGCGCTTATATACTGCTGGCTAATGTCATCAGCCAAGCAGGCTTTGGCCGTAGAGTAATCGCTTGAAGCTATGCTCTTGTAATAGGTTTCAACCACTTGACTCGGTGTAAGATTTGAAAAGTCGATTGTCGTCGCCGAACCCTTAGGAGTTCCGCACCCCGAAATAAACATTATGACCAGCAAAACTAGCCCCAGTAGTTTTTTCACTAGTTACCCCTCCCTGATAGAACAGTGTCACATAACGAACATTACGTCCACTTATCAAAAAGTAAATTCCTCATTTTTGGCCAAATTTGACCGTGAGTGACGATTTAGGTGTTTTCGATTTCTACTTTTTTGCACACTGGAAGCGTGTTTTAACTAAAATGCCAAAGTCTGTTTTACTCTCGTTTTCGTCGATTTCCTATAATCTTCATATTCGCAGTATAGACAAAACGCTTACTAAGCCAGTCTCCTAATTCTCCTTATGGAAGCACAGCTTTCTACTTACGGCCAATGGGTATTAACTTAAGATGGCTCAATCATCTCATAGCTTCCTTGCGAAATTAGGCGAAACCTGTCTTATGAAAAATTAAAAGACCTTTTCTTTAAGGACCTTAACATATTCCAACCAACTTTATCATGCTTCACTGCACGCCACTATCCGTGTCAACAAACGGCTGGTGCCCAATACAATAGAATCGCAGGTTCATCAAGCAGGAGAATTGAAGGATCACATATTAACGCCGCTCCTAGCCAACTTATACTCCTTTAAGCAAAGCCAGTACTCAGTAAGGAACCGATAACTAAAAAATATGGTCGTTTAAAATATATTCCAAGCAAAGAAATAGTTAATGAAAAAGAAAGTGAAGACCCTATAAATACTTGTGCTAATATAACCAGCATTATCATCCTCTCTTGTCACTGAAATGCAAAAGTATGCTAATTGCGATAAACAATAATGCGAGTGGCACTACAGGTAAACCAATACTCTATGCACCTAACACGGAAATTATTATAAACGTAATAGCTACAACCCAAACCAGTGGTTTAACCTTTTTCCAGGCTCCAAGCGCGCCTACAATAGATAACAAAAATAGGAAAATCGGCCAAAACAAAATAGCTGTCGATCCTCCTTCCACTGCAAATTGCAATGCCGTAATGGTCCCAGTAGTAAAATCAGACCCGCTAATCGTATACTTGAATCCAAACCATATTTGATAAGCAATGATCACCGATAGAATAGGTGCGAAAACTCCTAATAACCTAACTATTCTTTGAACCATTTCTAACAACTCCTCATTGACTTTGATCCTGCCGATGGTTTTCAATAGAAATCAATAAAAGCTCAGATGATGGCAATCGAAATCTGCCATTTCATCATACATATACATTAATACCTTGCTCGTAAAAACCTCCACCTTTTCTTCAAATTATTTAGCTGCATTTTAATATATGACCGCACTCTTTCCCTGGAATAGCAGTACCATCCACAATAGTTCCATTTTTTATCAACAAGTCGCATTGCATCGTCAACACCCCCTCGCTAAAACTACACATCGAGATTTTTACCCCAAATATTAACTATTCTATTACAAAGCCTCAAAACCTTCCCTTTTTGAAAGACACTGTATGTATTCCGTTTCAAAAAATGACGGCCTCTTTTCTTGCCGGTCTAAGTTTTACTCTTCATTCTTAAATTCCACCCCCTTAAAGCTTAATAAAACATTGCTAAAAATCCCCAAGCTTTGTATTTGAGGATTTTTAGCAATGTTTGGCGACGTTATGTTGAGTTGTACATCGATTTGGCGGCGATCAGAGGCGAAAACCAAAGACCCCACAATCTATGCTGCGGGGTCTTTGTCCTATGGAGCCGATGATTGGAATTGAACCAACGACCTGCTCATTTTTCTTATAGCGGTAGGTCAGATAAACTCATTCTTAGTCTTAAGAACCTTGAATAGAGTCTTCTTGAGCCTGGGTAATTGTACCGGCTTTTACTAGACCATCTAGAACGTTTTTAGCTTGACCGTTATACTGTCCTCTGTTGAATTCACCTTTAGCCATGCCGTTCTTTAGAGTCGTTGGGATCGCACTTTTAATGGTTTCTTCTTGAACCTTATCGAGTGTACCTGAACTTACAAGACTATCCAAATGGCTTTTGTACGAGCCGTTAGTTGCACATGATTGTGCTTGTGCAATCTTTGACGCTTGTACTGTATTACTGCTTGACGTGTCTGCAAAAGCAGCACCTGTCGATAAAAGTGTTGCAATAGATATTAATAAATTAAATTTAACATATAATTAATGCAAAAATAACATAAGCACAACCTTTTTAAGAGCAGTTGGAAGTGAGCACAAAATCTTAATCCTTAGCTTTCACCGATACCTCTTTCCCCCGAAAAACGATGCCAAGCTTGATTATTTTATGAATCCCCCGATCGAACAGTTCCTGATGGTATTCCTTCGCTTCGATCTGCTGTAACGCTAACTGAGCGATTTGCTCCAAGTCTTTCGCCTCATCCTGCTCGACACTCTTAAACTCAATAATTATGCCTGCTTGGCTTATATCCTGTAGGATAACCACAACATCATAGCGTCCATAACCTCCCTCGCGGTTGGACTTGATTTCATAATTAGGACGCAACCCCACTAGGAGGCCCAACACAAAGGCATGGTAGATCTTTTCCGGCACTTTTCCTCCGGTGTCGAAGTAGCTAAAACTACTTCGGACATATTCTCTGAAATGACTGGCAAAGACCTCTGTCTGCCCACTGATCAAACTCTTTAACATGGTCCTCAGAAAATCCGAATGGACAGAATCATCAAACCAGGATTTCACGATATCTCGATAGATCGTCTGTACTTCTCGATTCGGTATCGCTAAGCTACAAATCATCTCTCCATCTATGATGTCCTGACTTATCGACTTGAGATAACCGCTGAATAGCAGAAAGCTCCAGACGTTTTGGTCATTTTTTTCTACTTCGCCCATGGAGATGTTCTGGTTAATCGTTTTTACCAGTGCAGTACCCTGCAAGAGGTCTTCTAATTCCATCTTCAATGTCGGACCTCCCCGACTGATCAGACGATGGACGATTTCGTTATCACTGGTATTTATCCAATAGGGTTGCAAACCGCCCTTCCAATTCTGCGTATATTTCAGAACAGACCATGGATTATACACCACGGTATTACCAAAAATATAACCGTTATACCAGTTACGAACTTCCTCTAACTGCGACTCTATCTCGTAATAATTTAATAACTCTTCAACCTCTGCTTCTAGAAAGCCAAAATACTGGCTATATGGTTCATCTAATAGTGTCCACACCGATAAATTATTAAGCCCAGAAAAAAGACTCTCCCGCGCTACTCGCATCACCCCTGTTAAGACGGCCTTTTCTAGGCAATCATTGTCCTTCAGTGCGGCTGTCATAAAGTTGCGCACAAAGGAAACGAGTGGATCGTAATATTGTTTTAAATAGGCTTGCTGAATAGGAACATCGTATTCGTCTATCAAGATGATGACTTTTTGCTTATGGTATTCGCACAAATATTTACTAAGCTTACTCAGTGCCATTTGATAATCTATCAGACTAGCACTTCGATTGGATATTGCCTTATAATAAGCCCTATTATCTTCGTTCATTAGGCCGTTATCTAATAAATAGCTATGTCGCTCGTATTCTTGCCAGATCATGAACTTGAAACTATTCAGGCAGTCTTCCCAGTTGTCATTCTTTAATTCTTTAAAACTTAGGTAAATGACCGGGTACTGACCCTGTTTAGCCATGCAATCGGGATCCTGGCTGATCGCGAGATCGTCAAAGAGCTCTCGGTTATCCTGCGCTGATTTTTCAAAGAAATAGCGCAGCATGGATATGTTTAGGGTTTTGCCAAAACGCCGTGGACGAGGTAAGAGGATTATCTCCGAGCCATCATCAATAATATCTTTTATAAATAGTGATTTATCAACGTAGAAGTAGCCCTCAATAAGCACTTTCCGAAAATTACTAACACCTATGGCGATTCTTTTCTTCATTGCTATTGCACACCACCTTTCCTGGCTCGAAAGTCATATTTCCTGCATCATCACGAAAACAGTACGGGAACATTCTCAGATTTATACTAATATAATTTCCTTAAATTTACAAGCAAGTGTTGCAAGCTTTATAACTATAAGGACGCTGGTGCCTTCAACTAGCCGTAAATAAATAATAATCATTTAATAAAGGGATTTCTTAAATTAATTATAATCTGTCCATTATCATATTGAATAAAGGAACTTGAATTCACTACTGTTCCCTCAACCCCAGCTTTATCCCTCACTAAATCTCCTGTGCGAAATACTGAAAGCATAAGCCCTATAAGGAACATGTTTGTAACTAGAGCTCGCCCTCCGTAAGAGATTAGTGGCAGCGAAACTGGAGAAAGCAGCAACAGACCTAAATTAATAACAATATACACGATGCACTGTATAACAAAGGTTGAGATGATCGCGATTGAAACCAAAGAGCCCAAAATGCTTTTTTGCTTCTTACAAAGAAGAATAGCGCGCATAATAAAAATTGAGACTAGCACAACTATTCCAATGAACACAATCCAGCCAAATCTATAAACCAGGTGGGTCAAAAGATAATCAGTATTAGCATCAGGCAAAAGCCTAAATACCGAATAATCTCCATAACCTTTGATCGGCAAGCCCGGACCGATCAACTGCGAATGGGACAAAAGCAGTTGTGCCATAGACCCCAGATATCCAGACGCTGTCGGATCACGCAATGGATTGAATACTATTTGCATTCTCCTCATGACATATCCATAATCCCTCATCGTAAAAAACGTTGCAGATAAAATGATGGCAGTCGAGATATACATCATAAGTATTGCCAATGGTTTTCTGACGTTAAACCAGCCTTTTCCAACCGCCACCGTTAAAATAATAAGGTAGGAAATACACAGCAAAAAGAGCACCGTTACACTAGGTATGCGCATGGATAAGTAAGCAGGAATCATAAACGCTGCTACGCAAAGGGCAAGTCCAACATACCCCTTATTTCTCATGCTGTAAACAACTCCAGCAAAAGCAGTAGGAAACAGCAACAGCGGATAAATCGCAGCTACCGAGCTACCCCTTACCTGCTCTCCAAACAAAGAAGCGATCGTTATTGCACAGAGCACCAAAAAGACACCCTTTGAGTACTTTCCAAGGATTGTGAAGTCCATAAAATATGCTGCAAACATCGCGAGGATTGCTATCCCTGCCCAGACAATCTGTCTGCCAAACGACTCTGCTCCGAAAGGGATGTTTGGTCCCACAAGATATTGAATCACAAGCCCCAAAAGAAGCATAGCGGCTGTCATGACTAGCAGTGGCCAATCCGATCTTGGTCTATGAGCGCGGTCAAGCTGTTCCCCGACAACGAAAGGGTCACCCATCTCGGCAATTGCCCTTTCGGTTGCTGTTTCTTCATTAAGTCCCTCCCTGATAAAGGCTTGCTTTTGGTCGGTTATGTGGTTCCTGATTTCCTCTAAAACAGGAGCTTGCGCCCTTTTCCAGCGTATTTGTTGGCGCACTGCTTCCAAATACTCGGTAATTTTAGACTGTTGCAAAACCTGCACCTCCCAAAAGATCATTTACAGCAGCGGTATAGGTTTTCCACTCTTCTTTTTTCTCGTGCAAATGCTTGCGCCCTTTTTTTGTGATCCTGTAGTACTTTCGCACCCTCGCATTATCAGCGGTCTCTTCGTAAGAAATAAGCATGTCTTTTTGCTCTAAAGTGTGGAGCAGTGGATATAAGGTTCCTGCTTTTAACCTAAAAACATTGTTTGATTGTTTGCTAAGTCCTTCAATCATCTGGTAACCGTACATATCCGTTCCGTCAAGTAGCTTTAGGACAAGCATAGTGGTACTTCCCGTTAATAGACTTTTATCGATTGCCATATTCTCGCCTCCATAGGTAGATTATCTATATATAACTATATATAGATAATCTACCTATGTCAATCACCTTTGCATGTAATAGTCTAAAAACAAAAAGAGCTGGTAATTTCTTACCAACTCTGTAAACCCGTATATTACTGTGTTTCAGTCATTGTGGTGGGCGAGGGGGGACTTGAACCCCCACATACTCACATATATCGGATTTTGAGACCGACGCGTCTGCCATTCCGCCACTCGCCCAAATTATTCCGTCAGATGTTCAATGACGACTTAACCATAATACCATTAATTCGACTATTTAGTCAAGGCTTTTCTAAAATTTCTGAGGACTTTTCAGAAATTTCTTGGTAAACACCAATTGCTCGCAACTTCTGATATCGGTTTGTCCGCAGTACATCTGGAGTCTCCAAACGCAGACGCACAAGATACTTCGAAATAGCCAGCGCAACTTCTTCTGCGGTTTGCCTTAGGTTCTTATGGGCTCCACCCAGAGGCTCACGAACTATTTCATCCGCTACGCCAAGTCTCAATAAATCTTGTGCTGTAAACTTTAAGGCGGCTGCCGCTTCTTTCGCCTTGGTCGTATCCTTCCAAAGAATAGATGCGCAACTTTCTGGAGCAATGACAGAGTAAAAGGAATTCTCAAGCATCAGGACCACATTGCCCACCCCTAGAGCGAGGGCGCCGCCGCTTCCTCCTTCTCCGATGACGGTACTGATCACTGGAACGTGATAACCCGCCATGGCAAGAAGACATCGGGCAATGGCCTCACCCTGTCCTCGTTCCTCAGCTGCTAAGTCGCAGGCAGCCCCAGGAGTGTCAATAAACGTCAAGATCGGACGTCCAAACTTTTCCGCCTGATCCATCAGACGCAACGCTTTACGATACCCTTCCGGATGAGGCATGCCAAAATTACGCTTGATGTTCTCCTTTGTGCCTTTCCCCTTAACCTGAGCGACAACTGTTACGGGAATTCCGTGGAAAAGCGCAATCCCGCCTGCAATTGAGCGGTCATCTGCAAAGAGCCGATCTCCTTTGAGTTCTATGAAATCTTCAAACAGCAACGGAACATAATCATAAAAATTAGGTCGCTCTGAATGTCTGGCTATCTGAACTTTCTGCCAAGGCTCTAGATTGCCGTAAATCTCCTTCTTCAAGGAGGCCACTTTCTTTTCCAGAATAGCAACTTCCTGAGAAAGGTCAATTTCTTTATCTGCCGAAAATTTCTGAAGTTCAGTAATTTTCTGTTCGAGTTCCGCAATTGGCTTTTCAAAATCAAACAGTTGCAGCATACTAAGCCCCTCCCTGATGGTACCGCAACAAACGCGCCAAAACTGAGCGCATCTGAGCACGTTGCACTATCAGATCAATCAACCCATGCTCTTGGTTAAACTCAGCTGTTTGCGCGCCCGTGGGGAGCTCTTGCCTCATCGTCTGCATGATCACACGCGGTCCCGTAAAGCCAATTAAGGCATTAGGTTCGGCAATTAAAATGTCCCCGAGTGAAGCATAGCTGGCTGTAACTCCTCCGAACGTGGGATCCGTGAGTACCGAAATATACAATAGGTGTTTATCTGACAATTTTCCCAATGCAGCACTGGTCTTGGCCATCTGGTAAAGTGAGAGAATCCCTTCTTGCATCCGAGCCCCTCCTGAAGTCGAAAATATAACCACCGGCAAGCTTAGCTCAATTGCCCGTTCGATCGCACGGACAATCTTTTCTCCCACGACAGAGCCCATGCTACCCATCATAAAATTCGCTTCATTGAAAGCAAGTACAACAGGAATCTCTTCGATCTTAGCGCGTCCTGTGAGCACACCTTCCGTCGTCCCCGACTTCTCATGTGCCTCCAATAGCTTCCCTTCATAACCGGGAAATTCCAACGGATCAAGAGTTATCAACTCTGTATCCCATTCTTCAAAACTGTTTTCATCCGCCAATAACGCCAAGCGTCCCCTCGCAGAAATTCGGAAATGATACTCACACTTCGTACAAACCCGTGCGTTTTCTTCGAGATCTTTGTTGAAGAGAACTTCCCCACACTTCGGACATTTAACCCAAAGGCTGTCAGGCAGTTCTTTCTTACTAAGCGTTGGTGGTTGTGGAGAAATCTCAGAGGAAGAACGATTCTGTACCGGCGCAGGCTGAATCGTGACATATCTTGTTTTTTTAAATATATCTTTGAACATAATTTAGCTCCCTATGGCGCCAATAATGATTTCATGCGCTTCTTCGGCTTCAGATTCCGGTACGAGAATTTCAACTGAAGCATGCTCAGCGAGATGCGCTGAACCAATTGGACGAAGCTGCACAAGCATCCCTTCCTCAGTAAGGATCTTCTTATATTTTTCGGCTACCAACTTGTTGGGTGCAATATAAATGACGGTCCACATTTTGTGAAATCCCCCTTATTAAAATCGATTTATGATACCATAGCCCTTCTCATTGTGCAACAAGAGTATCTCTAAGTCTAGTCATCTTCACTTGTTCTAGGGCAGGAGTACTTTTTCATTAGTGCCTTTTCGACATGAAATGGTACAAAATCCGAAACTTTAGCATGTAAACTGGCAGCCCATTTAATCGCGCTAGAACTAACAAAGGAGAATTCGCTCTGGGTCATAAGGAAAATCGTTTCAATATCCGAAGCGATCTTTTTGTTCATTAAGGCCAGTTGGAATTCATATTCAAAGTCAGATAAGGCGCGAAGTCCTCGAAGGATAGCTACTGCTCCACATTGTCGTGCAAATTCAACCGTCAACCCTTCAAACATACAAACACTGACATTAGGCATGTCTTTGGTTGCTTCCATGAGAAGCTGCATTCTCTCTTCGAGGGTAAATAATGGGGTCTTCATACTATCAGCAGCAATGGCAATGGTCACCCCGTCAAATAGCTCTTTGGCCCGAATTAAAATATCGAGATGCCCATTGGTGACCGGGTCAAATGTTCCCGGATAAATCGCAGTACGCACACTGTCTCTCCTTTATATTTCAGGATATTTTCATGGATTTCGCCTTTAAAATCAATAATCCTGCTCGCGAAAACATTTAAGCAAAATTTTTAGCTGATTTCCAGACCACATTGCGTTGACCCATCACTTCGTGAAGTGTATTTTTCAGTTCATCTCCATCATTAATCCAAAATTCCTGTTTTCCTTCAATAACCTTCTGATTATCCTCAAAATAGAAATAAACCGGCTGACTACCAGGAAAACGCTGTAAAATATTTAATACAGTTGGCATTAGCTCACTTCTATCATTAGTGAATCTTAAGAAGAGACGTTTTCCTGCCGTTGGAAGGGAGCTATTTTCTGGCCTAATAATCGGCTCGTACACTTTCGAGGGTTTTAAGTCCTCAAGCTTGGTAATTTTCTCTGCAAAGATTTTTCTTTCGTCATCTCTGACAATGTACTTCCCTCCAACCACGATCACCTGGTCATTGCCTAAAGCGCGGGTTTGCGCATAAACTCGTGGAAAAACCAAAACCTCAATCCCACCCGTTAAATCTTCCAGAACGAAACTGGCCATCATCTCGCCTTTTTTAGTCACATTCTGCCGAAAACCAGTTGCCAATCCACCGAGAGCTACCTTCTTCTCCTCCTCACCTTCTAGACAAGTCAGAATATCTGAAGATATGTAAGGCTGAAGTTGAGGCAGAACCGCAGAAAGGGGATGCCCACTTAAGTAAAGGCCCAGGTATTCTTTTTCCATATCCAGGATCTCTCGTTCTGGAAAGTCGGGACGATCTGGTAATTTAGTCCCTTCATCCATTTCTTCATCCAAATCGAAGAGAGAGAATTGGCCTGAAAGCCGATCTTTCTGACGTCGCCCAGCCGTATCTAGAACTTGATCCATTACCGCCAGCGCCTGTGCCCGGGAACAAAATGAACCCATGGCCCCAGACCGGACAAGGCTTTCCAAAACTCGTCGATTCAAAACCTTATGATCAACACGCGTACAGAAATCATCCAGGGATTTAAAGCGACCGTCTTTTCTGGCTTCTAAGATCTTCTCCACAACATTAATTCCCACGTTGCGAATGGCTCCTAAGCCAAAACGGATTGCTTGCTCTTCAATAGAAAACCCAACTTGGCTATACTGCACATCTGGGGAGAGCACCTGAATTCCACAAAGCCGCGCATCTTGAATATAGAATGAAATTTTATCAGACGAACCCATTACAGTGCTTAAGAGAGCCGCCATAAACTCTAGTGGATAGTTTGCTTTTAAATACGCCGTCTGATAGGAAATTACGGCATAGGCAGTTGCGTGTCCTTTATTAAAACCATATTCCGCAAACTTAGCCATCAAATCAAAAATTTCTTCAGCATCATGCAGCGGCAAACCAATTCGCAGGGCACCCTGGATAATCCATTGCCCCTTCTCATCTTGCAAACCCCGAATAAAGTTCTGACGTTCCTCATCCATGATTTCTTTTTTCTTTTTCCCCATCGCCCGGCGGAGCAAATCTGCTCGACCAAGAGAATAGCCACCAAGATCACGGGCGATCTGCATGACTTGTTCCTGGTAAACGATAACCCCGTAGGTAGATTTGAGAATAGGCTCCAACTTAGGATGTAGATAGGTGATGTCGCCTCCGCGTTTCCGGCGGATAAATTCCGGTATTTGTTCCATCGGGCCCGGTCGATATAAGGCCACGACAGCGATAATATCCTCAAAGCACGTCGGCTTAAGGTCCTTCAGAATCGCGCGCATCCCGCCGCTTTCCAACTGAAAGATCCCTGTGCTGTTTCCCGAAGCTAATAACGTATACGTCTGAGGATCATCCAGCGGCAGAGTTTGTAAATTCAGTTTTAACCCCTGGGTCTCTTCAATTCGTCGCACAGCTTCTTGCAAAATAGTTAAGTTGCGCAAACCCAAAAAGTCCATCTTCAGAAGTCCAATTTCTTCGACTGCTTTCATAGGGAATTGGGTCATTATAAAGTCCTCTGACGTCCTCTGGAGGGGGAGATAATTAATCAAGGGTTCCTTCGAGATCACGATCCCAGCTGCATGCGTTGAAGCGTGTCTGGTCATTCCTTCGAGAGACCGGGCTAAGGTGTAGAGTCTTTTAATCTCTTCATCCTCTTCCACCATGCGGGCCAAGTCAGGGGATACGCTTAAAGCCTTTTCCAAAGTCATTCCTAAATCTGACGGAATCGCTTTCGCCACCTTGTCGACTCGGGACAAGGGGATTGCCAAAACTCGCCCCCCATCTCTGATCGCTGCTTTAGCCCCCATAGTTCCAAAAGTAATAATTTGGCATACCTTGTCCGCACCGTATTTTTCAGTAACATAACGAATCACACGTTCTCGACCTTCTGGGTCAAAATCTATGTCAATATCTGGCATTGAAATTCGTTCCGGATTCAAAAACCGTTCAAAAAGAAGATCATGGCGCAGCGGTTCAACCGACGTAATCCCTAATAAATATGCAACCATACTCGCTGCCGCAGACCCTCGTCCTGGCCCGACGGCCACGCCATTTTCCTTAGCAAAACGGCAAAAATCTGCCACAATCAAGAAATATCCTGAAAAACCCGTTTGGAAGATGACCTTGAGTTCATAGTCTAAGCGTTCACGTTCCCGCTCCGTCCTCTGTGGGTAAAAAGAGGGAAAAGCCTCTCGACATTTGGCCTCAAGATAGCCATTTAAAGTGTGCCCTGGTGGGACCTCAAACATAGGCAAAAAGTTATCGCCAAAATGAAAATCCACCTTACATCGCTTGGCAATCAGACCCGTGTTTTCCAGCAGTTCGGGATGTTCTCCAAACAACAGAGCCATTTCTTGCTCAGACTTGAGGAAGAATTCCTGGCTGGAAAAACGCATCCGTGCCGTATCCGCTAAGGTTTTACCGGTTTGGATGCAGAGCAAAGCATCTTGCACAAAAGCGTCCTCACGGTTAACATAATGTACGTCATTGCTTGCCACCATCGGAATCCCTGTGCGTTCATGAACCTTCCACATTCCTGCAATAACCTTGCGTTGCTCCTCTAAGCCATGATCTTGGACTTCCAGAAAAAAATTCCCTTTTCCAAAGATATCCTCAAGTTCGAGAGCGCTTTGAACTGCCATCTCCAATTGATCCTGCACCAGATAATCCGCTACTTCTCCGGCCAAACAGGCACTCAGCGCGATGATCCCAGCAGCATACTTGCGCAAAATTTCTTTGTCAACTCGGGGTTTATAATAAAAGCCTTCTATATGTGCCATGGAAACCAGCCGAATTAGGTTGCGATAGCCCTCTTGATTCTCAGCTAAAAGAACCAAATGACGATTAGTATCATCCCTCCCTGGCGTTCGATCCGTCCGCTTATTAGGAGCAACATAGACTTCGCACCCGATAATCGGTTTAATCCCCTCTTTACAGCAAGCCTTATAGAAATCGATGGTACCATACATGACCCCATGATCTGTAATAGCCAATGCCGACATTTTTAATTCTACCGCACGTTTGACCAAGTTTTTAATCCGTGCCGCTCCATCGAGCAGGCTAAATTCCGTATGATTATGGAGGTGAACAAACCCAAACTTGGCATCCTCAATTTTTCCAGTTTTCACAAGTTCACCATCCTTCCCATATAGGTATTTTAAGAAACACTAAGACTACACAAATCTTTTCAAGTTAGTTTGGTTTTATAGTTGGTCTTTTCCAATTAATTAATTGTATCGTTAATTCAACGAATTGTCTAACTCGTATTCGTTCAACTCCAGCAAATGCAAATAAAACCCCCAAAAGCCTTGCCGATCAAGCCATTGGAGATTTTAAATTCCTCCTCACTGAATTTAAAGGGAACCAATTTTAGCGCTATCTTATTCCACCAAAAGCTCTCTGATTACTTCTGGTTGTGGTGAAATGAAGCCACTTGACACAAGACCGTATTTGTTTAAATACAATGCCCTCCCGAACCAGTTTAGGAAAGAATTCGAGCCTCGGGCAAAGGCAGGTCTGCACTCGTGCAGGTAGGCAATACTTCCCTCTGCTCTTCACGCCGATGCGATACAGTTAATGGCGTACTATCTGGAGTCAACACTAGAACCGATTTAGGAATTCGCTCCTGTAAAACCAATTCCGTGGCTTGTACGCGTGCATCCGCATGAAAACGACGAATGTTGCACCCGTCTTGGAGCAGATTATCCAGAGCTAGCAAGCTCATACCTTGATGGTGAGCCATAAAACTTTTAATGACTGTATGACTTTGGCCGTTTGGCAATCGCCGTTTCGTAAAATCAAGCGCCTCAAAAAAGCCATACTGACCATGGGCCCCTAACGTTTCTAAACGGTGCAGGTTGGCGATAACGGCCTGTGGCTCAAACATGGCAACCATCACAGTCGCATAGGGTGCAACAACCTGATCTTGTTCCAACCCCCGTTTAAACCCTAAGCCCGGAACTCCAAAGGCCTGATACTGATAACTCCTTTGGAAATCGTAAGCATTAAAGCTCGATTCTGAGATTCCCCAAGGTAATTTCTGGCTTTCTGCGTAAGCAATTTGCTTCGCGATTACCCCCTGATAGGTGCTATCCCAAAGGGTCTCATGAAAATTCTTCATAATAAGTGCCGGCATAAAATATTCAAACATAGTCCCACTCCAAGAAAGCAAAGTCAGCATTCCATCCACCTTAGTCAGGGTACGTCCCAAAGAGAACCAGTGACCCAAAGGAAGCTGTCCCAGCGCAATACCCATAAAACTGGCCTGCCGCGCTTCGGACGCCAGCTGATCATAATAAGTAGTTGCTCGTTTTTGGATCGTTTCATTATAACCGAGCGCCAAAAGACTAACTTTTTTATCATAGAGTGGCTTAAAATCAGTTGCGGTAATCAAGCACTCTAAACGCTCCATTAAGAACCTTCCTCGGTCCCACCAGTCTTTTTGGGCAAGATCATCCATTTCCCAAGTTTCAAAATCGACTTGAGTTTTGGCCAAGCTTGGCACAAGACTATTCAGTTCCTCTAGGGCCTGCTGTACTTTTCGAACTACTTTATCCGGCAGTTCTGTCTGGTTTGCAGCATCTAAGAGCGCCTGATACCACTCAAATAGCGAGAAATCCGTATGTTCCGCTAGCTTTTCTAGTTTCATTCGCCAGTTTGTGAGCGAGAGGGTTGGCTGTTTCTCCCCGGCTAGAATAGTCAACATTCCTTGTAATGCAGTACGATCGACGAGCGGTTTTTCCAGCCATTCACTGATCCCTTCTTTGGCAGTCAGCAAGTAAGCCACCAGATTTCCGCTATCCACTGCTGATACATAACACGGTTGGAGCGGAGCTAAATTCAAGGTGTCATACCAATTATATAAATGCCCATGCCATTTTGGGAGCGCCTCCACTGTCAGAATCGTATTTTCAAGGCGCTCCAACATTTTTGTGGTGGTCAAAAAGCCCAAGTCTCGCGCGGCTACTGTAGCGATGATCATTAGCCCAATGTTTGTTGGAGATGTGCGGTGGGCCAAACCGCTGGGTGGGTCTACCTGCAAGTTATCTGGAGGCAACCAATTATCTTGCGGCCCGACAAAGTCCTCAAAAAAATCCCATATTTGGCCAGCAAGCAAACGAAATTCTTGCTCTTCCGAATTTGTGAAAACAGGCTTTTGCTCGGATAAAGGTTTACTAAGCCAATAGGCCCAGAACGGTCCGCTAAACCAGAACAAACTGAGAGGAAGAGTAACATTTAAGTTGCTCGAATTATGCATGGCCGTCACCAATAAAAAAAGCGTTACCCAAATATAGCCGGGCCAGAAATGCCCGACAAACCCACCGAGTGACTTGGGCGTACCTCGCTCCGCATCGGCAGCCGTGACCCACTCCAACAAATTTTTCCTGGAAATAAACAAGCGATAAAGCGTACGTCCGACGGCTTCTAATAAAATTGCGCTTTGGAAAGGGAGCATAAGGGTCTTAACCGTGACTTGAGCCATAACCAGCAAACTATGCTTAAAGATCCCTCTCTGTCTAATGAGACCAATCAAATGAATCCAAACTGGTAGTAAAAGCGTTAGAGCAACCACTTCTACCCACCCTGCACGTCGGCCTGGTAAAACGGTTAAACCTAAAAATAGCACAATGAAAAGTACCGGACTCAAAAGACTACGTCGCAAGTTATCGGATATCTGAAAGCGTGTGATGACGGGTAAATCCGATCGAACCAGTTTCCCCTCATTGCTCCGCACGAAGGGCAAAAGCCAGCGCAACAGCTGCCAATCGCCGCGAACCCAACGTTGCAGGCGTTTGAGATACGATAAATACGTCGCTGGATAATCGTCAACCAGCTCCACATTGGAAACCAAACCAGCACGAAGAAAGCCGCCTTCTAAAAGGTCATGACTAAGGACTGCATTTTCCGGAATACGTCCGCACAAGACCTTATCAAAAACCTCAACATCATAGATTCCTTTGCCGGTAAAAATACCGTGCCCAAAAAAGTCTTGATAAGGGTCTGAAATGGCAAAGCTGTAGGGATCAATTCCCGGCTCGCCCGCCAAAAGATGTGCTAACCGCGAGTTTTCTGTACTCTCATGACTTACGGTAATGCGTGGCTGCAGCAGCCCAAATCCTTCCACAACCTTGTTCTGTTCTTTGTTAAGCACCGGTGCATTGAGAGGGTGAGCAATCATTCCGATCAAGCGCTTAGCGCTTTCGCGTGGTAGTACGGTATCTGCGTCTATGGTAAGCACATAGCGCACATCCCCAAGGGTATGCATGTTACCCACAATCACGTTATAACTGGTGTCCTGATTCCCTCTAAGCAGAGAATTAAATTCCATCAGTTTACCACGTTTGCGTTCCCACCCCATCCAAACTCCTTCTTGAGGGTTCCACAAACGTTTGCGATGAAACAGATAAAAAATAGAGCCCTCTGTTGCCGAATACTGAGCATTTAAACGCTCTATCATACTACGTGCAACGTTCAGAAGCCGCGAATCTTGAGTCATTTCTTCTTGCTGTGCATCTTGGAAATCTCCTAATATGGCAAAATGAATATTGGGGTCTCGGTTTGCTAAAAACTGCACCTCTAAATGGCGGCACATTTTCTCGACGTCCGTAGAATTTGACCAAATCGTCGGGATAACAACCATCGTCAACGCCTCTTGTGGTACCCCTGCAGCATACTCTAAGCAGGGCAGAGGTTGGGTTTTGAGAGTATGATTAATCAGCCAATGCAAGCAGGTAATAGCCCACTCGCTTGCTGGTATCCCGATGGCCAGGCATACAACAATCAGCGTGCTAACCCTTAGCGGTCTGAATCCCTGCTCCAAGCCGATCAAACCTAGTATAAATGTGACAAAGAACACACTCAATAAAATAAGGTATAAAACAATTGGATGTTCTTTAGACCAGTATACTAGCAGGCTCCTCCATGATAATCTGGCCTTAAACGCATGGTAAAGTTCCTGAATCCCTCGGAAATTTAACAAATAAAAGCCTACATGCTTGTTTCGGTTTTCCTCTTGCTCTGGTCCAGAGGCAGCCAAGGCTAGGGCTAACACAGTTTTAGCCACTTCAATTTCCGGCACCTTGAGCCGCCGGGCTGACTCCTCTACTACCTGGCGCATATGATTCCTGCTGGCAAAATCCATAGAATCGTAGACACCTACCGGATCTTGGCAGAGTATTTGTTCTACATGACATAAACCTTCAAAATCTTCTTGCCAGACCCAGTGGGTTACAGCCCGCAAACTGGTGATCAGATTCATAGTGGTCTCTTTGTTCTGAGCTTGACGTAGCTGTTCCTGCGCTACTAAACTTTTTATATTCACACCCATATTTTTCGCCTTGCGTTTCAGCCAGGTTTGAATCAAGCTTGTGTCTTCTGCATATTCCCTCTGCCAAGCCACTATACAAACAACAAAAGCCGGATCTAACTCAACAATTATCTGGTCAGCCAATTTCAAGGCCCGTTTTAGTTCTCTGGGCGAGCGCAGAAGAGGTTCCCATGTTTCAAATAGCCCTGCAGCTTGTTGGTAAGCTGCCTGCTGTTTCAACACCTCTGTAAAAACAGTACTCAAGTGCCCAATCAAGGCAATGCGCAGGAATAACGGTACTGCCCATAATTCACTCATCTTGAACACAGTTACCTTCTGAAGCTCCATCAGATAGTCCACTGTCTTTTGAACGTTTACCTGTCCATCCGTTTGCCGAAGATACTTCTGACAGATTCCAAAAATCCGTACATCGTAGGGCTCTTCCTTCCCACGAGGCAGCTTTAGGAAATACCCTCTAGACAACTTTTGTTGCACAAACAGAGCCTGCTCCTTGATAAAAGAGATATTATCAAGCAACCACTCTCCTGCTGGCACAAGAGTTTTGCCCGCTTGATCAAATTCACGCAGCCTTGCTGCCGAGTTTGTTAGGGTCTCTACCCACAAATCAAAGAGTTTCAGGGTTAGACCCGATCTTTGCCGACTAGTGGGAAGGACTCCTGTCATCAGGGTACGCGTCAATTGTTTAAATTTTTCGATGTTCGAGCTCTTTCGTTCCCACATCAATACTACCCCTTAATTTTTTAGGATTTTATAGATGATTCCGCTGCAGAAACCACTTGTTATGCTATTAATATCACGTTTTATTGTCATCCTGAGTGAAGCGAAGGATCTTGCTTAAGCCCTAGATCCTTCGCTCTCGCTCAGGATGACACAAAAATAATTGTAGTGACTTGATATTTTATATCATTTTAGACTTTCTGCAGGGGAATCATAGATTTTATTATAAAAATATAATTTTACTCACTCCCACAAATACCCCCAGCCTTGCTGAGGGGGTATTTGCCTAGGCCTTAAAACCTTCTTACACAATTATTTTTTCTCTTCACGGTACCGTTGCCTTCGTCGCTAATGATGCCGATGCCGATATTGGTATTGGCACTGGTATTGATTTAGGCAATAAACTTATACCTATGAGAAGTACTGCCGAACACGCAATAAAAATGATTACTGCCTTTCTGCTATTCAAACTTTCTTTTTCTTTTGTTTCCTTTATCAATGATTGCCACTGTTTGAGAGCTCCACCTTTAATTGTTATTTTTTCGGCCCACTCTCTCTCAGTACAAGTTTTAATGTCAATACTAAATGACTCCTTGAATAACTTAACAATTGACTCTTCAATCAGATCCTTATTCCTTGGATCACGCCCTATATATTCAGCTGTTACAAACATTTCCTTTACTTCTGGGCGTTCAGCAGGAAACGTGAAAGCCAGGAGATTCTTATTTTGAACAGTAACCGGTCTATATTGGCGCAGCATAGGTTCAGTTCTCATTAATTCTCGCCACCTTCTTTCACATGTTTGAGTCAGTTGTAGATATTAAATTATTAATTATTCTAAAATTGGTTATATTCACCATTGGCAAAATTTTACCATACATCCAGCCTGTTTACAACATATAATTACATTTTTTAAACATGTTATTATGTTTTTTAAACTTATCATATGTTTTATTATTATTATTTTAATTATATCATCTATTTAATGATATAATTAAAATAACCGGATTAGTTTAGTATACTTAACGGGCATTTAACGATATACTAACAAATAATACAATGAGGGGTGAATGCTAATGCCGGAATTCCATCTATTGACTAATACCGATTGGCGAATATTAAATGTAATACGTCAAAAAGGGGAAGTCGATCGTAGTTATATTATAAAAGAAACAGGTTTAACTTTGGCAACTGTATCCTCAAGTCTTAACCGTCTTCTTGGCAATACAAATAATTTTAAAACGATCCTTATAACCAAAAAAGAAATGCCTAAACGGGAACCCAAAGCTGGTCCTGCCCCGATTTTATATAGTGTTATACCTAAGGTTGGATATTTCTTGGGGATTTCCGTGGGGCTATCTAATACAAGGTTAGCACTTATAGATTTTGATTTTCAGGTTGTTGACTTAAAGTCTAACTTCGGAGAAGAATTCTGCTTCAAAACAGGAACAAATATGAGTGCAGTGGTAAATGATGTTAGAAAACTATTGCTAAATATTAGAGAGCAAAGACCGGAAATGATACAAAAGTTACTTGGAATTGGATTTGCCTGTGAAGGTGCCGTTGATTGCGTAAATAAAGTTGCTCGCTATTCTCCTGCCATGCCTTTTCTAAAGGAATTAAATATTAAAGAAATCTTAGGACCTAGTGAAATGAATTTTATAGAAAACAATAATTTGTCCTTGGCAATGGATAACGTTCCCAATTGCATCGCCACGGCTGAACTCCAAGTGGGAAATCTTTCCGAATATTATTCTAAGGACGATACGTTAGCTAAAGCTAAAGATGAATATGACGATAAGAATTATAGAGCAAGAAATGAGAAACATATTGTTTGCCTAAATATTGGCACAGAAATTTCAGTGTCTCTCATTCTTGATGGCAAGATTTATCGAGGAATGTCAAATTATTCCGGTTGTATTGAACATTTTTTTGTTGATGTTGATTATAATGAATTGAAGATGATTCCAGGATTTAGCGTCAAAGATACAGACCCCTACCATCAATTGGGCTTTTTAATTGCCAATTCGATTGGCAAAATTGATAAAGAGAATGCTTTACACAAATTAACTAAAGATGAAATTGCTAATCTCTATGAACACTCAGGTTCTTTCATCGGTAAAAGCTTAAGCTATATAGTCAATCTTCTTAATCCAGAACTTATCGTGCTTACAGGACATAACGCTAACGCTTTCTATGACTATTTTTATCCCCAAATACGTGAAAGCTTAGGTGAAAGAACTTGGCGGTTTGGCTTAGAAAATCTAAGATTTGAAAGAACCTCTCTCTCTTCAAATTCTGCAGCCATTGGTGCAGCAATAAACGCATATTTTGAACTTGTAGCTTCGTTTAATAATTAATAAGTTCCTCAAACTATTTAGCCTTCCTTTGCTTTGGCTACTAAGCTAAACTAATTGTAGGCAGATAATTATAAGCTCCAACTTTAGAGGACTGTTTAATTCGCTCGACATAACTAAAAAGAGTGTAGAATCCGCATTACCCCTGCTGATTTTACACTCTTTTTAGTTATAAAATACATCTAATTATTATTATTTATGCTATTTAGGTGTAATAATACATCTGATTCTCGTTATTAATACAGTTTACTTAATGAGTTTTTAACGATATACTAAGAAACAAAATAATTTAGGAGTGTGAATAATGCCGGGATTTAATCTATTGACTAATACCGATTGGCAAATATTAAATATCATCCACGAAAAAGGAGAAGTTGATCGTAGTCTTCTTATGAAAGAAGCGGGTGTCTCTTTGGCGACCGTCTCAGCTAGTATTAACCATCTTCTCGGAAATAAAGATGATTTAAAGACTGCTTTTATAACTAAAAAGGAAATGCCTAAAAAAGAACCCAAAGCTGGTCCTGCTCCGATCTTGTATAGTGTTATACCTAATATCGGATATTTCTTGGGTATTTCCGTAGGGCTATCGAACACAAGATTAGCACTTATAGATTTCGATTTTCAGGTTGTTGACTTAAAGTCTAACTGTGACGAAGAATTCTGCTTCAAAACCGGAACAAATATGAGTGCGGTAGTAAATGATGTCAGAAAACTATTGCTGACTCTTAGAGCGCAGAGACCGGAAATAGCGCAAAAACTACTTGGAATTGGATTTGCCTGTGAAGGTGCCGTTGATTGCGTGAATAAAGTTGCTCGCTATTCTCCTGCCATGCCTTTTCTAAAGGAACTAACTATTCAAGAAATCTTAGGACCTAGCGAAATGAATTTTATCGAAAACAACAATTTATCCTTGGCAATGGACAACGTTCCTAATTGTATCGCCACAGCGGAACTCTTAGTGGGAAATCTATCTAAATCAGATTCTAAGAATGATACGATTGACCAAGATGACCATGAAAATAAAAATTATAGGGCAAGAAATGAGAAACATATTGTTTGTTTAAATATTGGAACGGACATTTCTGTATCCCTCATTCTCGATGGCAAAATATATAGAGGAACGTCAAACTATTCTGGTTGTATTGAACATTTCTTTGTTGATGTTGACTACAATGAGTTGAAGACAATTCCGGGATTCTGTTTCAAAGACACAGATCCCTACCATCAAGTGGGATTCCTAATTGCCAACTCAATTGGCAAAATAGATAATGAGAACACTTTACAAGATCTAACTAAAGATGAACTTGATAGGATATATGCCTACTCAGGTACTATAATTGGCAAAAGCTTAAGCTACATTGTTAATCTTCTTAATCCAGAACTCATCGTACTTACAGGACATAATGCCGACGCTTTCTATGATCGGTTTTATCCACAAATACGTGAAAGTATCGGTGAAAGAACTTGGAGATACGGATTAGAAAAGCTAAGATTTGAGAAAACTTTACTTTCTTCAAATTCTGCAGCCATTGGTGCTGCAATAAACGCATATTTCGAACTAGTTTCTTCACTTAATAATTAAATTTTCCTTAACGAGACCTCTTTGCTTGAGACTACTTTCCATCGATTAGCGCTATCAGACCATAGCAGCTGTTGCATAGCTTAATCGTTTCTCCATCGGGATGATCGGGATCTTGCCAGTCATTGGAGTGCTTGGCTAGCATTTCTTGGTCGCATCTTGCACAATTAAAGGCATCTATCTTTTCTGCTTTCTCGAATCTTTGCTTTCCATTTTCGTTATTAATCATCTAACTTTGCCTCCTGCCCCGTAAGATTAGTTTCAATTATTATTAAGCTTGCATTAAATAAACATTTTTTATACAAAAAAATAACAGTCCCTAGCAACTTACTAGCCTAACTTTTCTACACAGACGTGATTACCAATTGTCTCTTATAATAATGCCCAAATCACAATCCGAGTACAAACGTACTGCTTCTCTAAATTTTGCACCTCGAGCTGAGGGTTTTCTTTGTCATCTAAGGATAAGACGAGAATATCCTACTGCTCTTTTTAATATTCTTGTCACTATCCATTACGTATTCCTGAATCTTTCACCGAGTACCTCATGGATTCCGAATTGGGGAAAACTAGCTTATAAATTACAAATTATAAATTCACTTGACTTAAAGTGTGCTTTAAGGTTTATGCTATAGAAAAAGAGCACGAATGGTATACACTAAAATCTCTCAGTCTGATTCTAAGAGAATTATTTTTTGGAGGTTATTGAGTATGGAAAAATCAAAGGTATATTTTACAGACATGCACGTAACGATGAAAGAAAATTTGCAACAGAAGTTGAGCCGTCTGATTAGAACAGCAGGGATTACTCAAATTGACTTTAACAAAAAATATGCGTCGATAAAAATTCATTTTGGTGAGCCGGGTAATTTGTCCTATCTTCGTCCGAATTTCGCCAAAACAGTGGTGGATATTGTCAAGGAGTTAGGAGGGAAACCGTTTCTGACTGATTGTAATACTTTATATGTCGGTGGTAGAAAAAACGCGCTTGATCATCTTGATTCTGCTTATCTCAATGGTTTTTCCCCATTTTCCACTGGTTGTCATGTGCTGATTGGCGATGGATTGAAAGGTACCGATGAGATTTTGGTTCCTGTTGAGGGCGGCGAATATGTAAAAGAGGCAAAAATCGGTCATGCTATTATGGATGCCGATGTATTTATTTCTCTAACCCATTTCAAGGGACATGAGCTGACTGGTTTCGGCGGTGCGCTGAAAAATATCGGTATGGGTTGCGGTTCGCGTGCAGGTAAGATGGAGATGCATAGCAGCGGGAAACCTAATGTTTCCCAAGAACTATGTGTTGGCTGTGGCATGTGTACTAAAATCTGTGCCCACAGTGCCATTACCCTGACAGAGAAAAAGGCTTCCATTAATCACCAGCACTGTGTTGGTTGTGGCCGCTGCATTGGCGTTTGCCCAATGGACGCCGTTCTTCCGGCTTGGGGTGAATCTAATGAAATCTTGAATAAAAAAATGGCGGAATATACTTGGGCGGTACTGCAGGGACGCCCTCACTTCCATATCAGTTTAGTGATTGATGTATCCCCTTACTGCGACTGTCATGCAGAAAACGATGTGCCAATTGTCCCAAATGTCGGTATGTTTGCCTCCTTCGACCCAGTTGCACTGGACGTTGCTTGTGCAGATGCAGTAAATCGTCAGCCGGCTATGGCGGGTAGCCTTCTTGAAAAAAGCGGCCGTGAACATCATGACCATTTTACTGATGTCAGCCCAACTACTGACTGGAAAGTAGTCATCGACCATGCGGTAAAGCTGGGTCTGGGCAATAAAGACTATGAGTTGATAACAATTTGATTAGCTTCATAAATTTTAACAATTTTTAATATCTCATGCCTCTAATTAAATTGTCTGGTTATGACGATATATGCTATTTCCTGCTCAGTATTTATAACCCACTTGAAATTCGGTTTCAAGTGGGTTATACTAATTCCATCACTTCGAGTTAGCTTTAACTCGACGACGGTATGGAGGAAAGTTTCGATGGGATACACGATTGGCCAGGTTGCTGAAAAATTTGATCTTACGGCACACACAATACGATACTATGACAAAGAAGGTCTGCTACCATTTGTTGATCGAAGCAAAGCGGGAAATAGGGAATTTTCAGACAGTGATCTTGATTGGCTGAAACTCATTTGCTGTTTGAAAAACACAGGAATGCCGATTAAACAAATCAAACACTATATTGAATGGTGTCTGCAAGGGGATGACACCTTAGAAATCCGCAGACAAATGTTTGTTGACCATCGTAAAGAAGTTCTGAAACAAATGGACAATTTAAAGGAAAATCTTAAAACAATCGATTTTAAGCTTGAATTCTATGATACCATTTGTAAGGTACACGTAAACGGAGAGAAATTATCTATGGGAAAGCAAAATGATGATTGTCTGAAAATTATCCGCCAGATCGTCATTTAGCTATTGCAAAAACCGTTACTCTACAACTTTTCTATAAGATTTTTGCACACAAAGCTCCCAATTCAAAAAACTGTTCCTCTATTATCTCCTTTTAACGTCTGTGACATCCATTGTCACAACATAGGCTGACGGATCAAAATCACGGATAAGCCTTGTTAATTCTGCAAATTGTTTTTTCTTAACTACGATTTTTAGTTGTGCCTTTTCCGCGCCGTTCAAGCCATACCCTTTGGCAGTCGTGACGCCGAATCCATGTTCCCTTAATGTGTCCGCTAAACCCCACTCGTTATGCTCTGTGACAACTAAGGCAAAAATACTATCTCTCGAAAGTTTGTCGTCAATGAGCATTCCCACATAGTTGCCTGCTGCGTAACCACAAGCATAAAAGAAAAGAATCGTCGGGTGCATAACGTATTTAAACGCTTGAGATGCCCCAAGAGTATATACAATGATTTCCACAAAGGCAATCATCGAGACAACAAGTCTTTTCCCCCTGATCATAGACTTAACCCGAAGAGTATCTAAGGAAACATCAACGATTCTTGCAAAAAAAATTAATATCCCTAAAGCTATCAACAAATGCACCACCTTTCTGTTCTGCCTATCATTTTGAAGCGGACTCTGTGGTATCAATGTACTACCCTTTTGTCAACAATAACAAGTATACACCCGAAATATCCAGGATAGAACAAACCATATGACAAAGGCGGCACTTGCATAATGCTATGCTTGCCGCCTAAACATTTTCTTCAACAAGTTTGATCATCTTCTCTTCGCTCTCTTAAAGAAAACTTGGCTAGCGCCAAGCCTTAGCGAAGGCGGTCGCCCTAGTTGGTTGCACTTATGCTACAGAAAGTATGTAACGTAAGTTATACTTTCTGCCCTGATATAAGATTTATTTCATTCATCAGTGGTGCCGCAAAGCGGCATGGGGGTCTGATAAGTAAAAAAATTCAAAAGACTTCCTTTAATAACAATAAGGCTTACATAGTATTTCATGAATTTTAGTTTCTATGATGGAAAATTAAAGAATCCCTAGAATGCCTGTTGTTACTGGCATTCTAGGGATTCTTTAATTTTGTCAGTAACTATATCTACTCTCGTACTCCTTGCCTGCAAAATCATCCAACATCTCCCGATGAGAAAATTTAGGTATGTAGTACCAAAACTAGCATTCATTTTATGTATATGGGCAAAATGAATCTATCTAAGTAAAGGGGTGATCCTATTTGGGTATTAAAGTATCCGTCCAAAAACAACCGTTGCTTTTGCTTACTCTATTGATCGGTTTAAGCCTGCCGCTTATTGGCTGTAGTAATTTGACTAGCGGACTTACTAATAAATCAACGCCAACTGTAACTACCACAGCGAATCCCGTAAAAACAACCGAAACCCCTAGTATCGTGAAAAAAGTGGACAGGGATATCTCCATACCGATACTTTATTACCATTCCATTACGTCTATTCCCAAAAACGAACTATGTATGCCCCCAGAACAGTTTGAAAAAGAAATAGCTTACCTCTCCCAACATGGTTATCATAGTGTTACTTTAAATCAACTTTATAATTATTTTTATGGTAATGGCCAACTGCCAGAGAAACCAATAGTAGTTACGTTTGATGATGGTTACAAGGACAACTACACGAATGCCTTCCCTATTCTCAAAAAGTATAATTTTACTGCCACTGTTTTTGTAATTACTAGTAATGTCGGACACAGCAACAACTTGTCTTGGAGCCAGCTTCAGGAGCTGACCCAAAATGGCTGGCTTGTCGAGAGTCATACGGTAAGTCATTATGACCTTACAAAACTGGATTCTAAAAAACTGGCCCAGGAGCTTAACGATTCCAAGACTAATATAGAGAAACAATTGGGAACCACTGTTGACTTCTTTGCCTATCCGAGTGGGCGATTCAACGCTAAAGTAGAAAGGGCAGTCAAAGGTGCAGGTTATCGTATGGCTTTTACAACACAACGAGGGTGGGCCGATCGGGCTATGGATCCCTTGGCTATTCACAGAGTCTATTGCTTCGCCAGTATGAGAATTGCTGGTTTTGGACAAAGAGTGCAAAATCCAAACTACTAACCTATATAGCCCAACCTCGCTATTTTTTATACAGATATGATTCCGCTGTTCGACAAGTCTAAAAACGTTATAAAATATCAAGTCACTGCAATTATTTTTGTGTCATCCTGAGCGAGAGCGAAGGATCCAGGGACAAAAGATCCTTCGTTTCGCTCAGGATGACAATAAAACGTGATATTAATAGCATAACAAGGGGTTTCTGCAGCGGAATCAGATATAAACAAGTCTTTTTAAACTAGCTAAAAAATAGGCATTGCAACTCTAACTATCTGCGGCTTATTTTTTATGCAATTGTCAACACTAAAAGGAAAAAAGAGGTTTATCTGAAACTATGAGTACTAAAAAAATAACGACACTTCTGTTATTTTTGGGCTACAATCTCGTTTTCTCAGCACTACTCGCTCCATTTATAGTGTTTTGGGGCCCCTTCCAATCTCTCAAATCCGTAAGCGTTAGCATGGTTTACACCTCACGTCATCCTCAGATTGTAAAAGCCTTTCTTTCTCAAACAGAAATCGATCGGATTTTAAACTTAAGTTCTCAAGATGCGAACCAAAGCCAAGCCATTACACGTAACACGGTAACTGCCGATGCCGGTTCGGGAATCACGATTGAAGATATTCAAGGTCGAACCTTCAAAGGCAAAGTAATGCTGATCAAAGACCCCAAACGAGTTAAATTATCTGTCACCAAAGAGATTGGTGTTACCGGAGAACGGGTCAGCAATCTCGTTAAGGATATGGGAGCCGTTGCCGGAATTAACGCCGGAGGATTCTATGACCCTGACGGTAAAGGTAATGGCGCTTTTCCAGACGGATTAACCATGCAGGCTGGAAAACTAGTGCACAATAACGTCGGAAGCAAGGCAGTCAACGTTGTCGGATTTAATAATCAAGGGAAACTGATCATTGGGAGTATGACTGCCAATCAATTGATAACAAAAAATATTCGTGAAGCTGTTACCTTTGAGCCTAATCTCATTAAGAATGGCAAAACCGTGCTTATCGGAAATGGCGGTTGGGGAATCGGCCCACAGCCTAGAACAGGCATTGGGCAGATGGCCGACGGAACGGTCATTTTTGTAGTCGTTGATGGACGTCAGCCCACTTGGAGTATGGGGGCGTCCGTACGCGACCTCATGAATGTCTTTAACGATTATCATGCGCTGACCGCTGCCAATCTCGATGGGGGATCTTCTACAGATCTCGTCTATAAAGGCCAAGTTCTGAACCAGCTTTGTGACATTTTCGGTGAACGTTATATTCCCACTGCCTTCGTAGTTACCCCTTAACCCTTCCGACCCTTTCAAGCGTGTGCGGATGATCTTAACATTTTCTCTAATTTTATAGGTTCAATGGGATAGCCAATCTCTCTTGCAGCATCCATCATCGCTTCAATGTTTCCGAACGGAGTTTCAACCGGCAAGCTACAACCCGACATAATAACATATCCCTTTGGCGAATCCCAAGCTTGCTGCACGCATTTGATAACCGCCTCGCGTACATCGGCAGGGGTACCCGCATACATCACGGCAGAAGGATCTACATGTCCCAATATTTTAACTCGATCGCCAATCTGTTCCTTGCATTTTTGGAGATTCACGACATTATCAACACTGAATCCCGCAATACCCATAGCGACTATATCTTCCCATATTTTCTCTGTTTTCCCGCAAATATGCATCGTCACAGGTTTCCCTTTAGAATTAATATATTGCACTAATTTCTTCAAATAAGGCTCACCAAATTCTCGAAAATGTTTGGGACCAACAATAGTGCAGGAGGACATGGGCTCGGAAATTGTCGGAGTTAAACCAACGTCAAGGATCGCCTGAGCATAGCGAATACAAGTTTCCAATGAAACTTGACAAGCACGGTGAACAACCTCTGGATTAGTGAAGAATAACTTGCTCATCTTTTCAATGCCCAATAAAAAAAACGCATTGGTAAAAGGACCTACAAGCCCTCCTGCACAAGAAACTTCCTCTCCCAATTCATCGATAAGATATTTCATAGCTTCGATATGGATAGGCAAACGGCCATCTTTATGCGGATCGGCTGATTCTAAACGGTCAATTTGACCAATATCAGCCAGTGCTGGAGCAGCTAGGTCGGCTGTATTGTCTGCAGGAAAATTAATTTTCGCTCCCATTGCTTCCGCCCAAGGAAACAAATCCGTAAATATTCTTACCCCATCGTAGCCAAAACGGCGATAAGAAGCGATTTGGGCATCAGCGATAATCCGGGCACTCTGATTAAACTCAGATATTTTACAGCCATAAATCCGAGCGACCCCATTGGCTACATTTGGATTGCAGGGAAGGCGGTCCGCCATTTCTCCTTTTGCTATGGCTTTAGCTCTTTCCATGGGAGTCATTTTGTCCTTCATCCTTGTTGAACCTCCTGTACCAAATCTTTGACTAAATCTTGGGCTAATTTTGCAGCTTTCGAGGCGTCCTCTGCATAATAGGCACCAATTTTATCGGCAAAACTTTTTGAAATTGGCCCTCCGCCGATCATGACTTTGATCTTGTCCCGCAACCTATCTCTTTCTAAAAGCTGCATCACTACCCTCATACCTTCCATGGTTGTTGTCATCAATGTGGATAATGCGATAATATCTGCTTCGATCTCTTTGGCTTTCTCAACAAAATCTACCGGAGGCACATCTCTGCCTAAATCCACCACCTCAAAGCCCAAGGTTTCCAACATTATTTTAACAAGATTCTTGCCGATGTCATGCGTATCACCTTCAACAACCCCAATCACAACTTTATGTTTTTCCCCAAGTTTATCTTGCTTTAAATGGGGTCTTAGTACGTCCAATCCAGCATACATGGCATCTGAACACATTAACAACTCTGGAATAAAGTATTCTTCCTCTTCGTACAACTCTCCCGCCCTATCCATCCCGCGTGCTAATCCCTGGTTAATGCCTTCATAGGGATTAAATCCAGCTTCGATATATGTTCGGGCAAGTTCTACCGTCATTTCTTCATTCATAGTTACAACCGAATCAGCTAATTGTAATATTAGCTTTTGCTTTAACTCTGACATGCTCCGTCTCCTCTTTCCTATACTTACTTTGAAAACAACATCCGGTCCTATAGTTATTATTAAACACACTTCATGTGCTGCTGATCATTTCTAAGAAAGCTTCAATCCTGACCTTTAATTGTTCCACATCAGATTCTGAGTAGTCTGTTTCAATTTGCAAAAAAGGCCGACTTCTCTTCTGCTGAAGGTATTTCTTCAAACTATAAGATTCAATGTTATAGGTATGACATCCTTGCCAGGTAAGATCGACGATCCCATCCACTTTAAACTCGTCCGCTAATTGTTCGACGAGTTCAAACCGAGCGCTGTTCGGGGACATACAGGAACAAGGGGTTCTGAGATAATTTTCGGCAATCGCTAAAAGAGGTTCTTTCTCTTCATCCACTTGGTCATACACTGCTTTATATCCCCCACAACTTTCGAAACAAACAACATTTCCACCACTCTCTTCGATAATCTGAACAACCTTATGGGAGCCAATCCCGATGGGAACCCCAGTTAAGAGTATTCTTGGCGTCTTCGTATTGAAGGGACTCACCCCCTGGCTATACAATTCCTTCAATTCTAAAGTTAAGCGATCAACCATAACTACAGCTTCCCTTTTATCAATACTAAAACCTCGATTATAAAGAACCATCAGTAAATCTATGCCACTGATCGGTGAGGGCTTAAGTTTAGCAATGTCTTGTAAGTCTTTAAGTGAACGCCGTTCTTCATTCATCAGTTGGATGGCCTCACGCAAACCTCGATCGGTTATGGTTACACTCAATTCGACTTCCAGACGATCTTTCAGCTTAATTATTTCTCCATACCAATACTGTAAAGCCTCTTCATCCTGCTTTTGCGGAAGCTGAAGTAAGTGAAGCGGCTTTATTTCAGCCAGCAGTTCATACATTTTCTTCTTGCCATCACAGGTTGTTTCGGCAATAAGAAGGTCCGATAACTTGAAGTAGGGGCACGCACCGGAAGCTGCATACCCATAACTTGATTTAATGAGAGGACAAAGATTTCTAGGCAGAACCTTTTCGGCTACTGCAATAGGATCCTGTTTCGTACTGCACAGAGGAATGGGAATAGCCCCAGCTGCCACGACTATTTCCATAGGCGAATAGATACAGTACTTCCCTACAACTTTCCTGCCCTCTTCTTTGGCAGCGAGTAGCGCATTAATACTTTTAGCACGCAAATCCTCAAATTCAATCAATAGATTGGATTCCATCCTTAATTTCTCCTTCACAATAGTTTTTCGAAGCCTACGATTGCAGCCCCAAGCGCCCCTACAATCTGAGGTTGGTGAGCAATATTAAATTCAGCACCAAAAGCTGAAGATAAAATAGCACATATTTCCGGATTGTTAGCCACCCCGCCAGAAAACGTAATCTCTTCCAGACAGAGAACTCTCGAAGTTAAACTTATCATTTTATTAGCGATGGTTTGAACGATTCCTGCCGCAATCGCCGCTTTACTCACCGCTTGGGCAAGAAGGCCTATGATCTCTGACTCTGCAAAAACCGTGCACATACTGTTAATACTTACAGGTTTGCTTCCAGCTGCCATCTGCCCTAATTCGTCTAAACTAATATCTAGAATTCCTGTCATGACTTGTAAGAATCGCCCTGTACCAGCGGCACATTTATCATTCATTATAAAATCGACAACCGAACCGTCTTCCGCAACCGCAATCACTTTGCTATCCTGACCTCCAATGTCTATGACTGTTCTGGTTTGGGGAAAGAGAAATCGCGCACCCTTAGCATGACAGGTTATCTCTGTCACTTTTTTATCGATAAAGGAAAGTGATACCCGTCCATAACCGGTACCAACGACAGTATTGACGTCTCGCTCGTCTAAGCCTGCCTTGTTAAGCGCTTCAAGAAATACAATCCGCCCAGCTTCTTTAGGGTTCCAGCCCGTTGGGATAATAGCCATACTTCTTATCGTTCCATCAAAAATGACTGCCTTCGTTGCAATCGAGCCGACATCAATTCCAGCGGTTATCACCACTTCACCTTCTTTCCAACAGTTGATTTTATCGGCCACTAGCTTACCGATAAACACTGTTTAATAGTTACTCATTTCTACACCATATACAAGAATCCTCCATCGATAATTTCTTAATTATTTTACATCATAATTTAAGAATTATCGATGAGGATTTAAACAAAAGATAACACCCGTTATTTAATTAAATTTGAATTTATTTGGTAATATTACACTATGGATGGCGCAAGTTTCAGGAGGTACTTATGGCAAATATCTATTGGTATTTAATTCCAGCTATCATCGGAGTAGGAGCCGCGGCTTTTACGATCTATAAACAAAGAGACATTGCTAAACTTTCGACTTTTCTTGTATTTTACCTCTTTGCAACCTGTATTGCCTGGCTAGGCGAATTTACTGTACTTGGTTTCTTTAATAGTTATGCTTATAAAACTGGTATCTACGCAAGCCCTTGGGCCCAAAACATTTTAGGTCATCTTATCCTTAACTCCACTTTTTATCCCGGCACAGCGATCTTGGTTGCAGCGTACTCATTAGGCTACGGATGGATTTCTTTAATTACTGCTATCTATTTATTATTCGACTATTTGTTTTTGAAATTAGGCATCTACGAACATCATTGGTGGAGATATTACATGACTGGCCTTGCAATTTTTATCTACCAGATTTTTACCAAAGTGTGGTTTACTAAGCTAAACAAACTGCAACCTGGATTGTTGCGAATTAGTACGTTCTACTTCGTTGGGTTTGTCATTCTCCACTATCCCATTCCAATAATTCTGCTTTTAGGGAAACAATATTATAATGTAAATTGGTTCCAAGATATGTATTTGTCAAGTACCATGTTTATCTTTACTTATCAGTTAGTTGAAACTTTAATTTTAGTATTCTTTGTATGTGTTCTTAAAAAATGGTTTTGGAAGCTTGTACCCTTCATTGTTGCTTTTATGGGCCAACTCATACTTGCAAACTTGCACATCCTGGTTTTTCAAGATGGGTGGAATCTGTTCTACACTGTTATGGTATATTTTTCTGGTATAACGATTTTTATTCTGATCGAAAGATATAGCCTGAAGGTATTCTGTACATCATTCGCCAACAATAAATAATTTACCTTTTTTAAATTTGACTACGTAAATAACGCCAGTATTCTAGAAGAACGCTGGTGCTATTGTTTTATAACTCTGAATTCCATGGGTTATCACAGAGCATAAAAGCATACTACTAATTTTGCAACATCATTAGTAGCATGCCCTTAACTAATTTTGTTCCATTGTGCTACCTTGCTATATTCCCCACCATAGTTCGTTTACAAAATTACGGTACCGCCCATTGGCAAAAATTCGAGCTTCAGGCAAGGGCATGTCGTTGCTGGTAAAAATAGGCGCTACTTCCTGCTCCTCATGCCGAAGCGATACGGCTAAAGGCGTACTATCTGGAGTTAACAGGACTGATTTAGGAATTCGCTCCTGCAAAACCAATTCAGTGGCTTGTACGCGAGCGTCCGCATGAAAACGGCGAGTATTACATCCGTCGTGGAGCAGATTAGCCAAGGCTAACATGCTCATGCCCTGATGGTGCGCCATGAAACTTCTAATAACCGTGTGACTTTGACCGATCGGCAGTCGCCGTTTGGTAAAATCAACCGCCTCAAAGAAGCCATACTGACCGCGAGCTCCTAACGTTTCTAAGTGGTGCAGGTTAGCTATAACGGCCTGGGGATCGAACATGGCCGCCAGCACGGTTGCATAAGGCGCAATGACCTGATCTTGTTCCAAACCCCGTTTAACCCCTAAGCCCGGAACGCCAAAAGCCTGATATTGATAATTCATTTGGAAATCATAAGCATTAAAGCTTGATTCGGAGATCCCCCATGGTAATCTGTGGATTTTTGCATAAGCAATTTGCTTAGCGATTACCCCATGATAGGTACTATCCCAAAGAACATCATTAAAATTCTTCATTATAAGTGCCGGCATGAAATATTCAAACATGGTCCCACTCCAAGAAAGCAAGGTCAGCGTTCCATTCACCTTAGTCAAAGAACGTCCCAAAGCGAACCAATGAGCCAAGGGAAGTTGACCCAGTGCAATACCCATAAAACTGGCCTGCCGCGCTTCGGACGCTAGCTGATCATAATAAGTAGTTTCTCGTTGTTGGATTGTTTCATTATAGCCTAGCGCTAATAGACTGGCTTTTTTATCATAGAGCGGTTTAAAATCAGTCTCGGTAATCAAGAGCTCAATACGTTCCAGCAGACGCTTTCCTCGGTCCCACCAATCTTTTTGGATATCATTCATTTCCCGAGCTTCCAAATCGACTTGAGTTTCAGCCAAGCTTGGCACCAAACTATTCAACTCTTCTAAGGCAAGCTGCACTCTGCGCATAACTTTGTCCGGAAGTACCGTTTGGCTCGCAGCATCCGAGAGCGCCCGATACCACTCAAAGAGTGAAAAATTCAAGTTTTTAGCCAACTTTTCCAATCTCGTTCGCCAATCTGTCAGGAAGGGAGTTGGGTGTTTCTCCCCTGCTAGGATAGTCAACATTCCTTGTAAAGCGCTACGATCAACGAGCGGTTTTTCCAGCCATTCACTGATCCCTTCTTTGGCCGTCAGTAAATAAGCCACCAGATTACCGCTATCCACTACAGATACATAGCGCGGTTGAAGCGGAGTTAAATCTAAGGTATCATACCAATTATACAAATGTCCATGCCATTTTGGGAGCGCTTCCACCGTCAGAATCGTCTTTTCAAGGCGCTCCAACATTGTCGTTGTGGTCAAAAAGCCAAAGTCTCGCGCAGCCACTGTAGCCATGATCATTAGCCCAATGTTGGTTGGAGATGTACGGTGAGCCACACCATTAGAAGGGGCTACCTGCAAGTTATCCGGAGGCAGCCAATTATCCTGTGGTCCAACCAAGTCCTCGAAGAAATTCCAGATTTGACTAGCAATTAAACGGAATTCTCGCTCTTCCTGATTTGTGAAGACAGGCTTTCTCAAGGTTCTAGGCTTACTAAGCCAACAAGCCCAGAACGGTCCGCTAAACCAGAACAGGCTGAGGGGAAGGGTAACTTTCAAGTTGCTCGGGTTAGCAATGGCTGTCACTAATAAAAAGAGGGTTACTAAGATATAACCAGGCCAAAAATACCAGACAAACCCGCCTAATGACTTGGGGGTACCTCGCTCCGCATCGGCAGCCGTGACCCACTCCAATAGGTTTTTTCTGGAAATAAGCAAGCGATAAAGCGTACGCCCAATGGCCCCAAGCAATATCGTACTTTGGAAAGGTAGCATAACAGTCGTAACGGTGACTTGTGCCATGACCAGCAAACTTTGTTTAAAGCTCTCTCTCTGTCTAAGGAGACCGACCAAATGCATCCAAACAGGTAGTAAAAGCGTCAAAGCAACCACTTCTACCCACCCTGCACGTCGGCCTGGCAAAACGGTTAAACCTAAAAATAATACCCCACAAAGCGCCGGGCTGAGAAGACTGCGCCGTAAGTTGTCGGACATCTGAAATCGTGTGATGATGGGTAAATCCGATCGAACCCATTTCCCCTCAGGACTCCGCACCAAGGGCAAAAGCCAACGCAACAGCTGCCAATCGCCGCGAACCCAACGTTGCAGGCGTTTAAGATACGATAAATACGTCGCCGGGTAATCGTCGATAAGTTCCACATTGGAAACCAGTCCAGCTCGAAGAAAGCCACCTTCCAGCAGGTCATGACTGAGGACTGCGTTTTCTGGAATACGTCCGCACAAGACCTTATCAAAAACCTCAACATCATAAATTCCTTTGCCGGTAAAAATGCCATGTCCGAAAAAGTCTTGATAAGGGTCAGAAATGGCAAAACTGTAAGGATCAATTCCCGGCTCGCCCGCCAGAAGATGTGCTAAACGCGAGTTTTCTGTACTCTCATGACTTACTGTAATGCGTGGTTGCAGCAGGCCAAATCCCTCCACAACCTTGTTTTGTTCTTCGTTAAGCACCGGCGCATTGAGAGGGTGAGCAATCATACCAATCAAATGTTTGGCGCTTTCGCGCGGTAGTACGGTGTCTGCGTCTATAGTAAGCACATAGCGCACTTTCCCGAGGGTGAGCATATCACCCACAATCACATTGTAACTGGTATCTTGATTCCCTCTGAGTAAAGAATTAAACTCCATCAGCTTTCCGCGTTTGCGTTCCCACCCCATCCAGACTCCTTCTTGAGGGTTCCACAAACGCTTGCGATGAAATAGATAAAAAGTAGAGCCTTCCGTTGCCGAGTATTGAACATTCAAACGTTCTATTAAACTACGTGCTGCGTTCAGAAGCTGCTGATCTTGGCTCATTTCTTCTTGCTGCGCATCCCGGAAATCTCCCAGAATAGCGAAATGAATGTTGGGATCCCGATTGGCCAAGAACTGCACTTCTAAATGGTGGCACATTTTCTCAACATCCTTAGGACTTGACCAAATCGTCGGGATAACAACCATCGTCAAGGCCTCTTGTGGTACCCCTGCGGCATACTCTAAGCAGGGCAGAGATCGGGTTTTAATAGTATGATTAATCAGCCAATGCAAGACGGTAATGGCCCACTCACTTGCTGGTATCCCTATGGCCAAACCTACAATGATCAGCGTGCTAACCCTCAAAAGTCTAAATTTCTGCTCCCAGCCGATAAAACCAAGCATAAACGTAACAAAGAAAGCGCTTAGCAAAATAAAGTATAAAACAATCGGGTGTTCTTTAGACCAGTATGCCAGCCGGTTCGACCAAGATGATCGAGACTTAAAGGCCTGGTGAAGTTGCTGAAGCCCTCGAAAATTTAACAAATAATAGCCGACATGCTGGAGCCGTGCCTCCTTTTGCTCTGATCCATGGACCTCCGAGGCCAAGGATAGCACAGTTTCAGCCACTTGGATTTCCGACACTTTGAGACGACGGGCAGAATCCTCCACAACCTGGCGCATATGATTCCGACTGGCAAAATCCATAGAACCGTAGACACCTAATGGGTCCTGACGGAGTATTTGTTCTACGTGGCATAACGATTCAAAATGATCTTGCCAGACCCAGTGTGCTACAGTCCGCAAACTGGTGATCAGATTCTTAGTGGTCTCATTGTCCTGCGCTTGCCGCAGGTGTTCCCGCGCTGCTAGATTTTTCAGAGTCACACCCATCGTTTCCGCCTTGCGTTCCAGCCATGTTTGAACCAAGGTCGTGTCTTCCGCGCAATTTCTTTGACGAGCGGCAATGTAGTCAACTAGGGAAGGATCTAAGTCACCAATTGTCCGATCAGCCAATTCTAAGGCCAGTTTAAGTTCTCTTGGCAAGCGAAGAAGAGGTTTCCATGTTTCAAATAACTCTTCTGCTTGTTGGTAAGCCGCCTGCTGCTTCAGTACGTTTATAAAAACCATGCTCAAATTCTCAATTAAGGCAATGCTCATAAATAAGGGCACAGCCCATAATTCACTTATCGTAAGCACGGTTACAGTCTGAAGTTCCATCAGATAATCCACTGTTTTTTGAACTTCGACATGTCCGACCACTTGACGAAGATACTTTTGACAGATTCCAAAAATCCGTACATCTTGAGACTCTTTCTGCGCCCGGGGCAGTTTTTGCAAATTATTACCAGACAACTTTTGTTGCACAAACAGTGCTTGCTCTTTGATAAAAGATATATTATCCAACAACCACTCTCCTGATGGTACCAGAGTTCTTCCTACTTGATCAAATTCGCGCAATATTTTCTCAGTGTTTATCAGAATTTCTACCCACAAATCAAAGCGTTTCAGGGTTAGACCGGTTCTTTGTCGCCCATTAGGAAAAAGACCTATCATCAGCGGCTGCCTTTGTATAAGTTTGCCTATGTTTAACATTTTTTGTTCCCCCCCATCAACACTATATCCCCAATTAAATTTATTTTTACTTTTCTAGATCCGACTGATCAGACGTTCCACTGAACAAGCGACGGTCCACATATTCAGGATCGTAAAAATCGCGAACTCGTGCAGCTAAAGCTGAACATCGGAACTTCCTGGAAGAGTCTACCCCAACCGAAATAGAATAAGAAACACCCACTCTAAAGAAGTGAGAGTCTCGAAATAGACTAATAGCCTTGTGACACATTCCTACTTTTCATCCATGTAACCTCCTTAATTTTAGTTATTGCAGTTCTCAAATCCATTAAATTTCCGACATTCTTTCAAAAGTTCTCCATTTAATACATCAAAAAACAATATTCTTTAGTTGAAGACTAGCACTGTATTTACGATTTGTACATAGTATGAATATAACGCCATGATCAATATTTGATATGTTTAATTCATCTAATATTTAGCCATTAAGTCGCAATAACGTGAATTTAGTAACATATTTAATAACTAATAACCAAGGAAATAGGTTCGCTGGAGTTTTTCTGGCACTTACGTATACTGATTCAGTTGACCTCACACGTTGCGTAGAAGGGAGTTTTTTGTATTAATTTCGATCTTGCGGAATTTGCACTATTTCGACAAATGATTATAATAATCAACAACTTAAGATAGCATATATTCATTGTGAGTATATGCTATCTTTATAAATCACCTCATTCCGGTACACAAGCAAACTCAGTGTGTATCTAGCCAACCGCCAATACCAAGCGTCATCTAAAATTGGTGATTATTAGGTTTAAGCGTAAGCAAATTGAGATATCGGAATAGCTTTAGTAAAATAGTAATAGTTATCCTTAACAAGAAATAAATGACGCTTTACACTAATCTCGTTTTTCTTAAACCAAAACGAACCATACATCCAATATATTGATTATGTCTATATTGTATAACTATAGACAATTCGCAAACATAGTGCTAATCTACATTTATAAAGAGCTTATAGCCTAGTGTTACAATAGTTACGTAATTTTGAAATCACAAAACAAGTTTGAGGAGGGGTTTATGTTGAAAAAAATATTGGTACCAACAGATGGTTCAGAGTATTCACGACGAGCATTGAAAATTGCATTAGAGCTTGCCCAAAAATTCAACTCGGAAGTTGAGCTTCTGTTCGTTATGCGCGACCAAGTAGTGTATGAATTTGATGAAGTCGATAGTTATGTCGCTTCGGCGGAACAAATTGAACGAGAAGGCGAACTTGCATTAAAAGCTACACTTGAAGGAATAGATACTAGCGATATCAGCTTGAAAAAGAAAAAATTGCACGGAAACCCTGGGAACGTTATCATACAAGAAGTTGAAAATGAAACCATTGACTTGGTCGTCATGGGGAGCCATGGTTATGGGGCGATTGTCGGTTCCATATTAGGCAGTGTTAGCCGGAAAGTCCTCCAAGGAGCAAAATGTTTGGTTCTCATTGCAAAATAAATAAGCATTAGGCATTAATAAGAAAATAAGGAAAATAAGAAGTCATTCATTCTAAAAAGAGAGTATCCCTTGAAATGTGCTTTAATTGTTAATCTCTATAAAAACAAAAAATCACCCTATCTGGGCGATTTTAGTTTTATGTTAGTTATTTTTAAAATCTCACTTATCCGACCCTGATATTCATTCAATTTAGCTAAAACCCTGTGAACTACCCACTACCCTAAAGGGATAGTGGGTTTATGCCCATACTTATAAATATTCCAACTATTACAATAGACTAACCACCCTACTAATGTTAATACATTCTCTCAGTATATATGTGTATGGTATTCCTTAACTCCTTCCATAACCATGGCTTTATAATAGCCATCCTTCTCCATCAGTTTCGCATGATTACCCATTTCTAAAATTTCACCTTGTTTCAAAACAATTATTTTATCGGCATTTCTTATAGTGGAAAGTCTATGTGCGATTATTAAAGTAGTTCTATCTTTTGACATAGTTTCAATTGCCTTTTGGATCAGGATTTCGGTTTGTGTGTCAATATTGGCGGTGGCTTCATCTAGGACAATGATGGCCGGATTATGAGCAATTGCTCTGGCGAAGGAAAGGAGTTGCCTTTGACCAGCGGAAAACGTACTCCCCCTTTCCATAACGGGCTCATTGATTTTTTCAGGGAGAAATTCTACAAATTCTTTGGCGAAGGAAGTTCTAATTGCATCCCCTATTACGAAGTTGCTGATATCATCATTTAGGGAAATATTTTTTCCGATTGTCTCAGAAAACAGGAATACATCCTGAAATATCACGGATATATTTTTTCTTAGATCTCTTTTTTTGATATCATTAATGTTTAGGCCATCAACCAAAATTTCACCTTTTTGAATTTTATAAAATCCACTGACCAAGCTGATGATTGTGGTTTTACCTGCACCGGTTTGGCCGACAAAAGCAGCCGTTTGACCTTCATGTATAGAAAAGCTGATATTTTTTAAAATCCAATCCTCATCATTATAGGAAAACCAGACATTTTTAAATTCTATAGTTCCTTTAGTATGCTCCATACTGATTCCTGAATCCAAGTCTTCCAAATTCTCTTTCTGATCTAATAATTCAAATATTCTATCCGCCGAGGCGAACGCAGATTGAATGGTTGAATAATTGTCGGCAAGATCGGCGATAGGAGCAAAGAACTGCTTTATATATGTTGTGAATGCATAAAGGACGCCTATCTGAAGAGTCTGATTTGCAATTTTGCCCATGCCGTACCAGATTAAGATTGCCACAGCTAAGCTTTGAAAAACATCTGCCGCAGGCTTTAAAAAACTATTCATCCATACTTGAAAAGAGGTTACTTTAAAATATTCGCTGTTTAATTTTGCGAACGCTTCTTTCTTTTCTTTTTCGCCATAAAAAATTTGAATTAACTTCATCCCTGAAATATTTTCAGCCATAAAGCCGTTGATTCTTCCGATCAGGCTTTTCATTTTTCTAAAGTTTCGCTTTATTCTTGTCTTTAATAGAAAAACCAAAAAAAACATCACAGGAACTACGCAAAATGAGATGATGGCCAACCGCACATTAATCATAATCATCACAAAAATAATGCCTAAAATCAAAAACACATCCTGAAAAAGGCTTATCAGCACGTCCGTATACATTTCGCTTAAAGATTCAATATCATTCGTTGCTCTAGTTATTAGATTACCTGAAGATACTTTATCCAGATACCAAAGCGGCAGCAACTGAATTGTTTGGAAAACCTTGCCTCTGAGGTCCCGCATAATTTCCTGACCAGCTCTATTTATCAGATTCACTTGTGCAATGCCAAAAAATCCGCTGAGTGCAACCACAACAAAATACAATATGCCCAGGGTGGTTAACGAATAGAATCCCTTTTGCACCACATGTTTGGTCAATATGTCATCGATCACTATTTTTAGGATATATGGCTTGATGAGCAAAGCACCATTCACCAACAACACACATATGGAAGCCAAAAGAATTCTTTTCATATGTGGCAAGTTAAGCTTCAAGAGCCTTGTAAACTTTTGTTTTTCAAGATGCGCCGAATTGAAATTTGTAGATTTCATGATATAGTCCTTCTTTCTCAAGCAACTCTAAATGAGTCCCCCTTTCAGAAATCTTGCCTTTCTCAAGGACTATAATTTCATCAGCTTCCATTACAGCGGAGATTCTGTGCGCAACAATGATTGAAGTTTTATTTTTTCTCACCTTGCGCAGATTCTTGAGAATTTCAGCTTCAGTGACGGTATCCACTGCAGAAAGAGCATCATCAAACACGAGTATTTCAGGGTTCTTAATCAAAGCCCTGGCAATTGAAATTCTCTGTTTCTGGCCTCCTGAGATGTTAACTCCTCTTTCGCCAAGAATTGTCTCGAACTCATCAGGCAAGTCCATAATGTTTTGATATACACAACTGTTCCTAGCGGCATTTACCACTTCTTCTTCGGAATATATGTTTTTAAAAAACTTTATATTTTCAGCGATCGACGCATTAAATAAAAAATTATCCTGAGGGACAAATCCGAACCCATTTCGGAGCGCATCCAGCTTAAAATCATTAATGTCTATTTCGTTGAAAGCTATTTTGTTGGGTTCAACATTGTACATTTTTAACAGCAAATTGACCAAAGTAGTTTTACCCGAACCTGTTTTCCCAATGATCCCTAATGTTTTACCGGTTGGAATAACTAAGTTTATATTGCTCAGGGCCTCACTATCGGAACCAGGATAAGAAAAAGATAGCTCTGTAATTATTATGGTGCTTTGAGCAGGAAACTCCGCCCTGGATTCTCCATCCTTTACATGAGGCTTTACATTAAATATTTCGTTTAATCTGTCCAAAGAGGCCATACCTCTTTGGAAAATCGTAATAACCTGTCCTATAGAAAGAACTGGCGCCAATATCATTGCCAAATATCCATTGAAAGCAATAAAGCCACCCAAGGAAATACTCCCATTCAGAACCATATTGCCTCCCCAAATGAGATTGAGAACAAAGCTAATTGTGAAACAGAGTTCAATTAAAGGAGCCAAATAAGCCGATACTCTTACCATGTTTAAATTTGCTTCCAGCATCTGATCGTTCAGTTTTTGAAATTTTTTAACTTCACCGTCTTCTTGCACATAGGCCTTGATCACTCTAATACCCGTTATATTTTCCTGTACTCGATCAGAAATAGCGGCAAAGGTCTCCTGCACTTTTCTAAAATGCTTTTTAACAATATTTCCAATGTAAAACATGATGCAAATAATAAAAGGGACTGGAAGCAGCGACAAAAGGGTAAGCTTCCAATTTATCGTGTTAGCCATCGAATAAATCGAGATAACGCAAACCACCATGCCGTTAATCGCCATTGACGTCGCCGGACCGAAGGTCATTCGTACCGCATTAATATCATTGATGGCATAGGCTATCAAATCGCCTGTTTTCCTCCGGTTGTAAAACTCGGGAGAGAGTTTTTGAAAATGATCAAAAAGCTTTTCTCTAAAATGACATTCCAACCTTCGCGAATTACCAATGACTAAATTCCGCCAAGCGTAGGTACATACAAATGTACCAATTGCAATAAGAACGATATAAACTAAATTGATATATACCGACTTCGGATTAAAACCGTTCGTTTGTAAAATATCAATGGTATATCCAAGCACCTTTGGGAAAAGTGTTTGGATATACGACGCAAGCAGCATAAAAATGATGCCTATGATATATGAAAACTTATGGTCTTTTATAAATTTAATTAATATGTTGTTACCCATTCAGTGTCCCCTTGATGAAAGTTATTTAGAAATTCTATTTATAAGACTATAGCCTCGCCGTTATTCAGTTACAGATCAGATGCCCATTTTCAATTTCCCGATCCAAGACAAGTTCCAAACAAGTTGTATTATATAGGATATCTAGTTGTATTATGCAAGTGCTTTTTGATCTTGTCAAGTCTACCCGACACTACCGATCGGCCAAAAGCTTGTATGTGGGTCATTCGGAAAATAGCAGCTATCACAGCTGATACAACCACTGTATTTATACCAATGAGGAAAAGTAATCAGCCCTCCCCGTCTGAGCGAGGAGAGCTGATTATTTAATTATGAGTCCTATCCATTCAACCCACCAGTTAACAGGTCTTTTAACCGGTCGGGTCCCGAAGCTAGCAGCTTAAAACCAAATTTCATTAACTGAACGTCATCGTGCCTGATTCGGTCTAGTATCTCCTCATTTAAATTCATCTTTTCATACAGGGAAGAGTTATTAATTAAAAAGTTTCTAAATTTGTCCAGATCATAGCAGGCCATAAAAAAAAGTTTAATAATATTTTTATCAGTTTTCTGGTTGACGGTAAGTTTTAACTGTTCAGGTATCTCGCTAAACCCCCGTTCCATTTCTTCATAGATCTCTAACCCCTGGTCGCGAACCCATTCTTTTATGGTTTGTGACTTTGTCTCATTTAACCCGTGACAGCGAGAACTTTCAAAAGCAAAAGAATATTTTCCCTCGCCCAGCATGTCCACCGGCGCAATCCGGCAGGACCAAGGCCGCTCCTGGTAAACCCGGCATCCCTTTGGTGTGATGAAGGGACATTTCAGGTTATCCTCCTCAGACATCTTGATTTGCACAATGGAAAGACCGGAGTGATGCACAGGTACCATAAGGGTATATTTCTCCAGAAATTCTCCTGAAGAAATGCCCAAGAAATTTTTCATCCGCAGGACATCATAAGGAGTGATAAAAATATTGATATCCCGGCAGCATTTTTTAAAGCAATCCAGTCCGTCATGGCAATGAAAATTAAACTCACTGTCTTCATTCAGGACTAAATCTCGGTGATCCATAAATGCGCCTCCTTTTCAAATCATTTATTATTATAAATCATCTCCTGGGGATAAGATAGTGAAATAACCCGATGATTCTTTGGAGTAGTTTTATTAAAAGGACAACGAAGTGACAAATTAGTAGTTTTGGGACGGTCGGACAAATATGATTTATAGTGTCATTTTCCAACTTAAATTAGGGGTTCTTTTGTTTATGGACATAATTCGAAAACAATAAGAATTAATATAAGGGATAATGTAGAAGAGCTATTACTCAGCTTTTATTATATGGTATAATATGGTAATTAAAAATAGGGAGAGTGATTAATATTTTACATGCTAATTTTACAACTCGAAAACACTGGCTAGTTTTAATTACCCTATTGCTTGGTTTTAGCATACTACTTATTGGCTGTAGTAGTTTGACAAAAGAGCTTTCTAATCAATCTACCTCTACCTCAGCTATACCTACTCCAACGGATACTTCCACTTCGACAGATACTTCAGGTCTAACCAATACTCCTATTCCAACAGATAAAACAATTCCATCTGTTACTGCTACTCCGGCAGATACAAATAGTGAACCCTCGACCACAAGCCAAACTGCTTCTCAAGTCACCAAAACACCTCCAGCAACTGCAAATGAGAAGAAAAATTCAATAGCCATAAGCAAAGCCAAGTACAATCAGTTAAAATACGGTGATACTTACGAAAAAATAAAAGGCCTTTTAGGAAGTACTGGCGAGATAACGACAGAAAACGGAATTAAAGGAAGTAAAAGTTATACCGTAACCTATTTAATTCACGTAAAATCTCCATCTGGTGCAGAAGTATTCTTGGCTTTTAAGGATGATAAACTTGTTAATAAGATGGAGGTTAACCTACAGTAGCAAGGTGATATTTTACACTATCCTCTGTTATTCCAAAGGGCTATGACTAAGTGTCGCAAACATCAACCAAGAGTACAAAAGCAAAGTCAGTCCCTAAGCCAGTTGAACAATTCGAAATAGAACAACCTGATATATATGAACGATTAACCTACTAGGGTTATCAACTCAATGTTTTGATTTTGTTGTTATATGATAACTCCTCAACTTTCACAGAGCGAAAGTTGAGGAGTTATTTTAAAATATTTTTGATTAAGCAAGATAAATATCCTTCAAAGCATGTAGTGTGGCGTGGAATTCTTCATGTTTATTCGGACCGATTTCAAATTCCTCAATCTTAGTGAATCCTTTAGCTATTTCAGCCATTTTGTCAGCAGATAATACGCGCTCTGCCATCACGTAGAGAACGTCATTCTTTTTGTCAATGTGAGCAATTAATAGCCGACCATAGTTTTGGGCATTCTCAGTGATCTCGGCAATTGCATTTTCCTTACCGTCTCGATAGCCTTCAACTCCACGTCTTAAGCCTTGAACAAAACTGCGTCCTTGTTCGTGTTCATAGTACATTACCCCGATTGGACCACCCTGCCGAGGAATACCAGCCTCTTCCATGGCTGGGAAAAGAATTTTTTCCTCCTTACTATGGTGGCATTTGTCGACGAAAACCTGAAGGAATTCAAGGATTTGGTCTAAGTGACCTAAATCTATAGCTTGGCCTACTTTCAGTTTGCTCGTGATTTGGTCCAAAATGTTAATCGTCAAAAGGACAGCTTGGTGCTCAGCTTTTAGTTCTTCAATCGCTGTCATTCTGATTCACCTTCCTTTTCATTGCTTAGTAAATAGGGTGATGATAATTAAGCCATAAACATTTTAAGATCATCTTCAACGTTGGTGATACCAGCAATACCGAAGTTATCAACTAATACCTTGACAACATTAGAGGACAAGAACCCTGGAAGCGTGGGGCCTAAGTGAATATTTTTCACTCCCAAGTAGAGTAGGGCCAGTAAAACGATCACCGCTTTTTGCTCGTACCAAGCGATGTTGTAGGAGATTGGAAGTTGATTGATGTCTTCGAGGCCGAAAACTTCTTTCAGTTTTAAGGCGATTATGGCCAAGGAATAAGAATCATTGCATTGTCCGGCATCCAGGACTCTCGGAATTCCGCCGATGTCCCCTAGGTTAAGTTTATTATACTGATATTTTGCACACCCTGCCGTCAAGATTACGGTGTCTTTAGGTAGTGCTTTCGCGAAGTCGGCATAATATTCACGGCTCTTCATGCGGCCGTCACAGCCAGCCATGACGAAGAAGCGCTTAATTGCTCCGGTTTTCACAGCATCAACGACTTTATCCGCTAGGGCCATGACTTGATTATGGGCAAATCCTCCGACAATCTCACCCTTCTCGATTTCTGTCGGTGCAGGACATCTCTTGGCGTGGGCGATGAGAGCGGAGAAATCCTTCGCTTTGCCGTCTACGCGGTCAGCAATGTGCTTTAACCCTTCAAAGCCGACCACGCCGGTGGTGTAGACGCGATCCTTGTAGGAATCTTTCGGAGGAACAAGGCAGTTCGTGGTTAAAAAGATGGGACCATTGAAGGAATCGAATTCTTGGATTTGTTTATGCCAAGCATTGCCGTAGTTACCTACGAAATTTTCATATTTCTTAAAAGCAGGATAATAGTGGGCTGGGAGCATCTCACCATGTGTATAGACATCTACGCCGGACCCTTCCGTTTGGATGAGTAATTCTTCGAGGTCTTTCAGATCGTGACCACTGATGAGAATGGCTGGGTTGTTTCTGACTCCGAGGTTTACTTTAGTAAGCTCGGGGTTACCGTAGGTTGTGGTGTTAGCCTTATCCAGAAGGGCCATCACGTCAACACCAAATTTTCCGGCTTCTAAGACCATGGCAACGAGGTCAGCGGCGGCGAGCGTGTCATCAAGTGTGGCAGCCAAGGCTTTTTCGATGAAGGCGAAAATACCTGCTTCTTGATATTCGAGAGTGTACGCATGCTCAGCATAGGCGGCGATCCCTTTTAAGCCGTAAGTAATCACTTCTCTAAGAGAGCGAACGTCTTCATTTTCAGTGGCTAAGACTCCAACGAGTGCAGCTTTTGTTTCGAAATCAGCTACTGAGGCGGTCCAAGTTGCAGCATCGTGTAGGTTCGCAGGAATCGTGCCGCCCGCTTTGAGGATGTCTTGTTTGAGGTCTTCACGTAAGCTGAGACCTGCTTGGATTCGTTCGACAAAACGGTTTTTATCAAAATTGGCATTAGTAATCGTGCTAAAGAGGCTTTCCATGATGAATTTGTCAATCGCCGGACGAACAAGACTAAGTTCACGTGCTTGAACCGCATAAATGGAGATTCCTTTTAAAGTGTAGATCAAAAGATCTTGCAAATGGGCAACATTTTCGGTTTTCCCACATACCCCTTTAATCGTGCAACCGGTTCCTTTGGCTGTTTCTTGACATTGATAACAAAACATACTCATTATTGTTTCCCCCTAAATTTTTATTATCGCTCATGTTGATTGAGTTTAGTTTACATTAAATCTGAGTGTAGCACTGTGATTAGTATCACACTATCCTTTCATTTAATAGTTTGGACCCTCAGTTGTGCTTAACATCTCTACGAAGGCGAGTAATTTGTTCACAATATCCTTATTAGTAGTATCAAGTTGAGCTAGCGACCATAGTTTCTTCTCGTTGTCTCTCTTCAAACATAACGGCCGATTCCGGTAGTATACTTAATCCACCCAAAAAAGAGAGATTATATAGGACTGTGCCAATCCTCAAAATAACGACCATACGGTGTGTTGTCTACTGCATATAGGTGCGACCTCCTCTCTTCACTAATTCTGTGTAATAGAAAATAGATCTTTTCCACTATTTGACGATCATGACCGGACATTCTGATTTGCTCAAAACACGTTGGCTAACACTCCCCAGTAACGATCCGGCAATCGGTCCGTACCCACGGCTTCCCATAACGACAAGGTCAAACGATCCGTTCTCAATCTCTTCCAGAATAGCCGTCGCCGGATGCCCGGGTTTTTGTTTCTTCTCAATCGATACATTCCCTGTATCGATCCCGACCAGAGCTGCTGTCAAAGCCTCCCTTCCGTAGATACTGATTTCTTCCTGAGGTACGGCAATCCCACTGGAGAGGGTATAGCCCATAGCCTCCGGTGTATAAACCACGTGCAGGAGTACGATTCGAGAACCAAACTCCTTCGCCAAGTCTAGGGCGATCATCAAGGCACGTTGTGCTGATTCCGAAGCGTCGGTAGGGACCAATATAGTCTTAAACATTTGTCTCACTCCTTAATCTAGAATACCAACACCAATATCGAATTGCTTAGTACCAATACCTTGGGTATTGTCTGTCGGGAGACAGGTTATTGACAAGAAGTCCGATGATGACTAAAATCGTCGCTCCTGCCAGAATTGGCGTCAAAATATAGCTTGGATGGGCTTTCGTCAAAACGGCAAAAAGAGCGGTTGCTCCCCCGGGTGGATGTGTCGTCTTGGTTAGAAGCATAACAACCAAAGCTAGAGCAGTGCCTAAGCCTGGTGACCACCAGGTTAATCCAAACATCATAAAGGTTGCCACGCCCGCTGCAGCCGACAAAGTATGCCCCAAAATAACATTACGGGGTTGGGAGAGAGGAGCATCAGGAACACCGTAAATTAGCACCGCAGAGGCGCCAAAGGATGCCACAACCGGAAGCTCGTACTGATGGGCGAATAAGGCTATCGCTGTTATCCCTAAAAAAGCGCCCAGCCAAGTAAGGATCACGTCTAAGGGTGGTGGGGACACAAGGGGCGTTGTTCTTTTGAAGCCTTTCATTTTGGTTATGTACCTAATCAGCGACGACAAAACCATCTGTATCGATGTCTTTGCATTTTCCGATTCAAACGGATCGTCGATTTCTCCCGATTTGTTTAATTTCTGCATCTTAAATCACTCCAAGCTTTAATTTTCACAACCAAATTATACCTCCATTTTGGCTAACATGCTGTGAGCAGGGTCACACATTTGTGTCTATTGGATGTAAACAAACATTATGCGGCTTCTCATAGAAAAACAAGGCCAGATCGATTTTAGCTCCAGCCTTGTTTTTCTCGTCTCTAATAATCTCTTAGCCTTAACTTAACGCGTACGAAGATTTTCGGAAATTTCTCGTAATAAAGAATAGGAGCGATCAATACTCGCCGTCCCATCGCTATTAATAAGACAACAACGAGACGGAGCTAACCAGGAACGGTCATATATTAGAGCGTCATCGAGTCCGTGTTGATTAAGAAACTTCCATAATTCGAGCAGACGATCGGTAAGTGTTTTGGCAGTTTCTGAGCTTAATTCGCTGGTCAAGGTGGGTGTTATTCCCCAGGCGATTATTTTTCCGGCGCGCAGAAATTCTTTGACTTCATCGATATAACGAACAAGAATATGCCCCCAACTGAAAGCATCGACCGAAAGAATATCTATGCCAGAGTTCAGAAGAAATGCCCAATCAGGATTACCGCATAAATGAACTCCCTTAGGGCCCGGAAGCTTAGCAATGAAATTCCGGTATTCACCTTGTGCCAATTCAGAGATGTAGCCACTAAACGATTTAAAAATCATTTCTAAGCCTGGTTCATCCAACCAAACAAACGGATTAGGATGAACTCGTTTTAATTGATCATATTGCCAAGACATTTTGTGAACAAGAAAGTCATAAAGAATTTCGCGCACAAAGTCATTGTATATGATTGGTTTAAGCTCTTCATCCGTAATTTTAAGCCCAAAACTGATCGGACCTATAGTCTGTCCGTGAATCATCGGGTAAGCCGATAGATCCTGCGCCAAAAACGAAGTAAAAGC
>JARLHV010000046.1 GCA_031292055.1 Desulfosporosinus sp. | reverse complement strand
TTGTTATGCTATTAATATCACGTTTTATTGTCATCCTGAGCGAAGCGAAGGATCTTTTGTCCCTGGATCCTTCGCTCTCGCTCAGGATGACACAAAAATAATTGCAGTGACTTGATATTTTATAACGTTTTTAGACTTGTCAAACAGCGGAATCAGCTTTAAATCTATACGAGCAGTTAAATGCTAAAACTGCAAACTTGTAAGCAACAAATAAGTTCTTGACGCCTCAACGAAATGTGTGCAAACGCACTAACAAATATAACCAAATATAACCTCTTAACGACCATGACCTCTTAACGTATAAGGGAGAGATCCCCACCAGCATGCCAGGAGGCCTCCCTTATAGTCTTTAAGTATTACATTTGTTTCGGTTTGGCCTCATTTACTGTTAAAGGCCGTCCACCAAAATCCTTCCCATTAAGCTCTTCAGCCATACGTACTGCATCCGCTTCTTCGACTTCGATAAAGCCAAACCCACGAGAGCGGCCAGTTTCACGATCGGTGATAATCCGACTACTGTCAACCTGTCCGTAATCGCTAAAGAATTGACCAAGTTCGTCTGCTGTAGTATTCCACGGGAGATTTCCGACATAAAGTGTTGTTGTCATAACCATACCCACCTTTTTGAATTGATTCATTGATCATTTTTAGTATGATCAAATCCAAACAGAGTATGCGACCTATGTCATAAAAACCACTGAATTATGTAACTGATACAATAGTTCACTCAGCAGTATAAAACCCATTTTGTTGAATAAAGAGACGAACCGGCTCCGGCAAAAGGTAACGAATGGGTTTTCCACACCTGACCCGCGATCGTATATCTGTTGAGGAAATTGCTAAGGCAGGAACTTCCAAATAATGAATCTTTCCTTGGATTTCCGCATGTTCCTCTTGAACTTTAAGCAGAAAATCACTCGCATCAAAACCGGGACGTGCAGCACCAATAAATTGAATCATCGTTAAGATTTCTTCGGCATCACGCCAGGAAAAGATCTCGAGGAGGGCATCCGTTCCCGTAATAAAATAAAGTTCATACTCCGGCCAAGTGCGGCGCAGAACCCGTAACGTCTCCACAGTATAGGATAACCCTTTCCTCTCAATTTCCAAGGCCGAAAGATCGAAGGCAGGATTATCTTTAATGGCAAGCTCAACCATCTCATAGCGCAAATTTGCAGCCGTGAGGTCTTTCCTGATCTTATGGGGCGGCGTCCCACTGGGGATAAATAACACCTTGCTTAACTCAAACTCACCGCGTGCCATTTCTGCAGCAACTAGATGCCCATAATGAATCGGGTCAAACGTTCCGCCCATAATCCCTAAACGAGGTTTCTGTTGCGGAGCTACCCGTTTCAAGTTCGTCATGTAAGTCTCCTTATGAATAAAATAAAATCCAGCGTTTAAGTTACACGATTTTCGTTGTCCACTCCTCCAGATTCCACACATTGGTCACCCAATCTTCATAAAATTCAGGTTCGTGAGATACAACAATCACAGTCCCTCTATAGTCTTGGATAGCTCTCTTAAGCTCTTCCTTCGCATCCACGTCCAAATGATTGGTTGGCTCATCGAGCACTAACCAGTTCACGTCCTTCAACATGAGCTTGCAGAGTCGTACTTTAGCGTTTTCGCCACCGCTTAATACCATCATCTTACTCGAGATGTGTTCCTTGGTCAACCCGCACCGTGCTAGGGCTCCACGCACTTCAGAATTCGAAAGACCTGGGAATTCTCCCCAAACTTCATCTAAAGCGGTGTTATAATTCTTGCGACTGGATTCTTGCTCAAAATAACCGGGGCAGAGAAAATCACCGAGTTCGACTTCACCCGACACCGGCGGAAGATAGCCAAGCAATGTCTTTAACAAAGTGGATTTACCCAACCCATTGACCCCACAGATAGCCACCTTTTGCCCTCTCTCTAAACTCAAATTCAAGGGACGTGTTAAGGGTTCGTCATAGCCCAATACGATATCCCTAGCCACAAAAATCATTTTACTTGGCGTCCGTGCTTCTCTAAATTTAAACGTGGGTTGGATTTTTTCCCTTGGTTTATCGAGTAAATCCATTTTTTCCAATTGTTTCTGTCGACTCTTAGCCCGCCCAGTCGTTGAAAATCGCGCCTTGTTCCGAGCAATAAAGTCTTCCAGCCGATCAACTTCTTTTTGCTGTTTATCATAGGCTTTAATTTCCTGTACCTTCTGGATTTCAAAGAGTGCCATAAATTCCTCATAGTTGCCCGTATAACGAGTCAAACCCGCATTTTCGACATGATAAATGACATTAATCACGCTATTCAAAAAAGACACATCGTGAGAAACAAGGATAAACGCATTTTCATACTGATTGAGGTAACGCTTCAACCACTCAATATGATCCACATCCAAAAAGTTCGTCGGTTCATCCAAAATTAAAATGGTGGGGTTTTGGAGTAACAGTTTCGTGAGTAAAACCTTCGTCCGCTGGCCTCCACTTAAATCCTCAACATCTTTATCCAAACCGACTTCTCCGAGTCCCAAGCCATTAGCAATTTCTTCGATTTTCGTATCAATCATATAAAAGCCATTGTTTTCCAAGATACTCTGGATCTCGCCAACGTCTTCCAGAAGCTTGTTCATTTCGTTCTCCGAGACGCTACCCATTCGCTCATAGATCTCCAGGGTCTCCGCTTCCAAGTCAAACATTCCCTGAAACGCCTCTTTGAGAACGTCTCGGATTGTTTTTCCTTTGGTCAAAACTGTGTGTTGGTCTAAATACCCAACCGTCACCCGGTTTGACCATTCGACATCTCCCTTATCAGGCATAAGCTTTCCTGTTATGATATCCAGAAAGGTCGATTTACCTTCTCCGTTCGCTCCCACTAAACCAACGTGTTCTCCTTTTAATAAGCGAAAACTGACGTCCTCTAAAATTTTGCGTCCACCAAAGCCATGGCTGACACTTTCTACATTTAATATGCTCATAAGACGATATTTCTCTCCTTATTTATCAAACATTCCGCCGACTTTGCGACGCTTAATGCCTTTTCTCTTCTCCCCGATTTTTTGCATAGCTTTCGTCGGTCCACCTTGTTGGGCACTCTTTAACTTCTTTTCTTCTACTAATTTTTTCATCTGTTCCAACGTCTTCTCATCCATACTATTCTTCCTCCAATTATTCTAAACTCAAAACGTGCCTAGCTTATCTTATTTCTTGTTCTGTGCTATTTTTTCGGCCAGTTCGTTTAAATACGTCCAACGCTCCAGTAGGTCATCCAGCTTTTGTTCAAGGGTTTGTTGTATTCCAACCAACTCAGTCAGCTTAGCAAAATCGCTCCCCATATCATTCATATGTTGATTATTTTTTTGAAGTTCCTCTTCGGTCTGCGCAATTTGAGTCTCAATTTGCACATAATCCTGCTGCTCTTTAAAGGTCATTTTCAGCGGACGTTCTTTCTTCTTCTCAGCTTCTTCCCGTTCCTCTGGAGCGTCCGTAGCCCGGTATACTTTTGCTAAAGAAGCTAAGTTACTGGCCTGCACGGCCTCTTGCTCAGCTGCATACACTTGTTCCCGATAGTCCGAGTAATTTCCCACGTACGACCGAACGACCCCTTCTCCTTCAAAGGCAAAAATCTTATCCGTGATTCGGTCGAGAAAATACCGATCATGAGAAACTGCAATCACGGCGCCTGGAAATTCATCCAGATAGCCTTCCAAAATAGTCAAGGTTTGAATATCTAAATCATTGGTCGGCTCATCCAATAAGAGGACATTCGGAGCACTCATCAAAATCCTCAAAAGATAAAGCCTGCGTTTTTCCCCTCCGGAAAGCTTAGCAATCTGTGTCCATTGGGCCGCTGGCGGAAACAAAAAACGTTCCAGCATCTGGGCTGCGGTCAAAAGACCGCCGTCGGAGGTCGGAATCACTTCAGCCACTGCTTTAATCTCATCAATGACACGTATGTCCGGATTCAAATACGTAGTTTCCTGGGCAAAATACCCCAGATTAACCGTCGAACCCAGTTCCATGCTGCCGCCGTCCGGGTTCAAACGACCAGCGATCAAATTTAATAACGTTGACTTGCCACTCCCATTAGGGCCGATAATCCCAATCCGATCATTCCTCAAGAGAATGTAACTAAAATCTTTGATCACAACACCCCGGTCAGGGAACCCTTTTTGCACATGGTTACATTCCAAAATTTTCTTTCCTAAGCGGGATGAGCCAGTCGGCATTTCAACTCGATCCAAGAACTCTGTCGGTTTGTCGGCCTGAAGCTTTTCAAAACGATCGATTCTCGCCTTTTGCTTGGTCGTTCGGGCCCTGGCTCCCCGTCGCATCCAAGCTAGTTCATTGCGAAAGAGGTTTTGGCGTTTTTTCTCGGTTGCCTCAACTTGCTCTTCCCGCTCCACTTTTAATTCCAGAAAACGACTATAATTTCCTGGGTAAGGATAAAGTTTTCCCTGATCCAACTCTAATACTCGACTAACGACACGATCGAGAAAATACCGATCATGTGTAATCATGAGCAACGCACCTTTGCGTTTATTTAGGTATTGTTCCAGCCAATCCACCGTATCATTATCAATGTGGTTTGTCGGCTCATCCAGAATCAGTATATCCGTAGGGTTAATGAGCGCACTAGCCAAGGCCACCCGTTTTCTTTGTCCACCTGACAGGGTTCCGATCAGGGTATCGAATTTAGAAATTCCAAGTTTCATCAGAATAGCTTTCGCTTCATTTTCCAATTGCCAAGCGTCCAACTCGTCCATTTTTTGCCCCAGGGCCATCAACGCTTGTTGAAACCTCGGCTGCTCCGAGTCCTCATTCAGCTTTTCCAAGGCCATTTCGTACTCTCGCAACAATTGCATCACTGGAGAATTTCCTTTAAATACTTGCTGTAAAACTGTCGCTGTTTCTTCAAACTCTGGATTTTGAGGGAGATACTCCAAGCGCACGTTAGTTCCCATGGTAACTTTCCCCTGCTCTGGCCATTCAATTCCCGCCACGATTTTGAGCAAAGTGGACTTCCCCGTCCCATTAACCCCAATGATCCCTATTTTTTCGCCATCGTCAATCCCGAAGGAAACATCAGCAAAAAGAGTTTTTTCGCCGTAACTTTTCGTCAGATTCTCAGCTGTTAAGACGTTCATATTTATTCCTCTTCCCCTTAGCAAAAGCTGTAGAACATCTTATTATATCATGTTTTAGTAAAATTTGCCCAAATAAAAGTCCCATAGCTGTGCGCATCGGCACAGTTATGAGACGCAGAGATAGAAAACTCCTCCTACTTGGGGAAAACTATAACTGGTTTATGCTTAGATTGCCTAAACAATAGGAAATTTCGACCGATGACTTGAACAAGTTCGGCCCCAGTCTGTTTGGCCAGTTCAGCCGCCACGATTTTCGGTTCTTCCGAACTATTTTGCAAGATCCGACCCTTAATAAGTTCTCGGGCTTCCAACGCCTCGTCCGTTTGCATGACCACCGTTTCTACAAGTCCACCTTTACCTACTTGTAGAATTGGAACCATTTCATTGCCCATCGACCGTAAATAACCTTTTTGTTTACCTGTTAACACGCCATATCTTCCCCCTAAAACTTTACTCATATCTCAAGGCCGTCATTGGTTCAAGTTTGGCCGCCTTTAAAGCCGGATAAAAACCGAAGAATAATCCCACTCCGATGGAAAAGGAAACGGCAAATAAAATCGCCCATCCCGACAAGAGTGGCGGCCAATGTAAAAGATACGCCACCAGCAACGCACTCCCTATCCCCAGAGCAATGCCCATAATTCCCCCAATGAGGGATAAAACGATAGCTTCTAATAAAAATTGAGTTAAAATGTCATGTTCTTTTGCTCCTACAGCTTTACGCAAACCAATTTCCCGGGTGCGCTCTGTCACAGAAACCAACATAATGTTCATAATTCCGATCCCTCCCACCAAAAGGGATATTCCTGCCACCAAACCGATGATGCTGGTTAGAATGCGTGTAATCTTATTGGCTGATTGAACCAATTGTTGCACATTATAGGCCTCATACTGATCTGCTGTTCCATGGCGCACATTAAGGATACGTTTGGCACTAAAGATCGTACTTTCTAAATCGGCTTCAAGGTAGGTCGCACCCTCCAGCTGATCGACACGCTCAGACTGGAAAATATCCGACCAAGTTCCCCAAGGAACATAGGCAAAGGAATTCTTTGGACCTACATCAAACTGGGTAAAATCCGAGGTGTCTTTGGCTAACACCCCAATCACCTGACAAGGCACATTTTGGATAATGACCTGCTGTCCCAGCGGATTGCCGGCACCAAATAAGCTGTCTGTTAAGGTCTGATCAATCACAACCACGCGACGGTCCTCCGAAGAATCATCCTCCGAAAAAAAACGTCCTTTGGCAATTTCCCGACGGCGCAAATCCGCAAATTCTGAGGTTGTTCCCACGACCATAGCTGAGGAACTCTTCTGGTTCACCTCTAACGCTGTATACTCCATACTTGCCGGAAGTAAGATTTTGACTTGCGGGAGGGCTCGTTTCAAACTTTCTCCATCCTGAATTGTCAAGGAATCTCCACCAGCCTGTCCAGTTTGCCCAACCGATTTTGTATACATCACGAATAGGTTAACCCCACTTTTCTCCATTTCCTGCATGATAGCTGCCTTACCGCCCAAGCCGATGGTCACGACAGCAATTACTGCAGCAATCCCAATGATAATTCCCAACATTGTTAATCCTGTCCGCAGCTTATTGGTCCGCAGGCTAAAGAGAGCGCTCCCTAGTCCTTCCAGTAAGCTCATGCCCCTCCACTCCCCGTATCAGGCGTTACAGGTAACCCTTGCACAAGTTGATTGGATGGATTCAGGACAACAACATCCCCAGCTTTTAATCCGAACGTAATTTCCTGATGCGTGTCATTCCCAATACCGACTTTCACTTCGGTCTTGCGAAGTCGTCCCCCCACGATCTGATAGACATAGTTTTGGCTGCCTTCTTGAAAAAGAGCTTCTTGAGGGACAGCCAAGACCCCTGCCTTGGTCGCCACTCTAATCTGGAGAGTTACATTAAAACCCGGCTTCAGCCCTGAGGGCGCTTGGTCTAAACTAATCTTCACTTCTACAGTCGGTGAAGCATTTCCTTGAACGTTCGATTGAGAGACTGCCTCTGGGGCAATCTCGACAATAGTACCTTGAGCAGACGCATTTCCCAGCACTTTACTAGTAACCGTCACTTGCTGGCCAAGTTGCACTTTGCCTGCATCCACTTCATTCAATTGCGCCTCGACATTCATCTGGGTTAGGTCGGCCACTAAAATAAGTGGTTGTTGTACGGGAGCAAGGTTTCCTTCCTGAGCATTTACCTCCAGAACCGTTCCTGCAATGGTTGCTTTATAGACCGCTTGTCCTGCTTGCACCTGGGCAACTTTTAACGTCTCTTGAGTCTGCTTTAAGGCCGCCTGACTTTGCGCCAGCGCCCCTTTGGCCTGTACAAGGGCACTTGGACTTACCGGCTCTACCATTGAGGCACTATTCTGCCCGCCAGTATACCCCGATGAGTTTACGTTATCAGCACCACTGCTAACAGCAGCACTGACAGTTTGGGCTTTCTCTAACTCGTCTAAATTGCTCTGTGCAGCTTTGACGTTCGTTTGAGCGGCTTCAACATTCGCCTTCGCTTGGGCTACTTGGGCCTCTTCGAGGGTTGTATCAAGAGTAACGAGGATTTGTCCTGCTTTAACGACATCCCCAACCTTCACCGAAATCTTGGCGACACGCCCGGGGTTTAAAACGCGCACCTCTTGGCGAGATACCGGAACAACGCTCCCCGTCGCATAGACATCTTCTTGCATCGTGATTGAAGCTACCACTCCGACTTTAACTTTCAGCGGTCCCTGAGCCCTTCCCCAAGTCCACCATACCCCAAGGGCTAAGGCAAGAATCAAGAGTATCCCTATTCTCCACCAGAGACGTCTTTGCACATTTTACCCCCCCAACGCCCAGACTCTTTACTCAGACACTATTCCCAATCAAACTTTACACCCGCGATCTCCACTTTATCTCCTTCTTTGATTCCCTCAGCACGAAGAGCGTCATCAATCCCCATCGCTTTCAAGATATTTTGGAAACGATAGACACTCGCTTCCCGATCAAAGAAGGTCATCTTGACATGTTTTTCAATTTCTTGACCAACGACGATAAACAGGTCCTCTTCTTTAAGGATTTCAAACCGCTTGTCAGACTGTGCCTTCGTAACCAAGTGTTCTGGCGGCAAGTTCAACATCTCAGGCACCGGAGTATCCGGTAAAAGCTGAGCAATACGATAAACCAAGGCTTGTAACCCCGCCCCAGTTGCAGCGGAAACTGCAAAAATTTCGTGACGCTCTTGTACAACTTCTTTCAGACGCTGCAAATGTTCCTCAGCCCCTGGAATATCCATTTTGTTAGCCACAATGATCACCGGTCGCAGAGCGAGCTCCGGACTATAGAGCCGCAGCTCTTCTTGAATAATCCGCAAGTCCTCCAAGGGGTCGCGTTCTTCCGACCCAGAGATATCTAAAACATGCAAAATTAAACGGGTTCGCTCAGTATGGCGTAAAAATTCATGCCCCAAGCCGGCTCCCGAATGGGCACCTTCGATCAGCCCTGGAATATCAGCCATAACAAAACTTTGCCCATCTTCAAGCTCGACCACACCCAAGTTAGGAATTAGGGTGGTGAAATGATAATCTGCGATCTTCGGCTTGGCTGCCGAAACTTTTGAAATAAGCGTCGATTTCCCTACGTTTGGAAAACCTACCAACCCGACATCTGCCAAGAGCTTTAACTCCAAACGCAGCCAATGTTCGACGCCGGGTTCTCCATTTTCAGCTAAGGTTGGGGCTTTATTCGTATTGCTCATAAAACGAGCATTACCCCTTCCTCCTCGTCCGCCGGCGGCCACAACGACGCGCTGGCCATGCTCAGTTATATCCGCAATTAGTTCACCGCTACCGTCATCAAAGACTACCGTCCCCACGGGAATACGAAGAATAAAGTCTTCGCCGCCCCTACCGCTGCAATTTTTCGCTTGCCCGTGGTCCCCACGATCCCCCTTATAATGCCGTTTATAACGAAAATCTACGAGAGTTCTTAAGCCCTCATCACCAATAAAAATAATATTCCCACCACGTCCGCCGTCTCCACCGCTCGGCCCGCCTTCAGGAACGTATTTCTCTCGCCGAAACGCGACAGCTCCCGCCCCGCCATCTCCACCTTTAACATAGATCTTTGCCTGGTCGTAAAACATAAACATACTTGATTCTCCTTAATTTAAGCGCTTCGAACGGATTGCTTCATTTGGGATTTATAATAAACTTAGCCATTTTATCGAAGAGAACATCTTCCTCATCCAATAAGATAAACTGACAAGATAATCCTCCTGGTTCATCGTACAAAAACACTTCAGAATTCAGTTTTTTTGACTGCCTGGCTCGCGAAGACACTTCTAAACATTCTCTAGTGTACCCGTATAGGGCTTCAACATATTCTTCCCGCCAATGCTCTGGCCAAAAGTTCTCCTGTTTCATCCTTTCAGGAAAATCAATCGTAGTAATAATGTCTTCTTGCCTAAGATGAATAATAAAACCCAGCAAAATTGCCGCCAGTTTGGGTTCTGGAATTTGCGCTATTTTTTGCTCTTGTTCCGATTCTGCGATCGTCTCGCGCATGTACTCAAGAGCTTTCTTGGGCTGATTAAGTTGTATATTACCCATGATCACCTGCCAGTGATTCAGAAAATCGTGCCTCTGCAGGCGATACCACTGTAACAGTTCCGACAACAGAACCTGTTCAACCTCTGACATATTGATTTCCTCGCAATTCGGTTGGAATTACTCCATTTGAAGTTTAGCGAACTTGTCTGGGAGACTTGTATATTCGAACTCTGAACCTTGTACATCGATTATATACACATACACGAATAAAACCCCTGGGAAAACCCAGGGGTGAATAAAAAAACAGCTTATTGGGCTACAGCCACTGGTGTTGTACGTTCAGCATAAATGCTAACTTGTTTATGCAACCGATCTTTATGCTCAAATTTAACATAGCCGTCAATCAAAGCAAATAAGGTATCATCTTTACCCAGACCACAGTTTTTAGCAGGATGAAATTTCGTTCCACGTTGACGCACGATGATCGTACCAGCGTTTACGAATTGACCGTCCCCACGTTTTACACCGAGACGTTGAGCATTGCTATCACGACCATTGCGTGAGCTACCAACCCCTTTTTTATGGGCGAAAAGTTGAAGATTCATTTTTAGCATGGAGTCCACCTCCTTCGATCTATGAATATATAATCTTGACCGTATGTCGTTTGTATTTGTTCAATACCTAACGTCATGGTCCGCAAAATCCACTGAGCTTTTTCCAATTCTTGCGCTTGAATTTCCAGAAGATTACAGGCGAGATATCCATCTGCTTCCTGCACTTCAGGAGCTACCGACAAGAAATGTTCCAACCCATTGATGGCAGCTATACTTAGTGCGGAAACACCCGCACAAACAATATCTTGACCCTCTTCCGCAAACCCAGCATGTCCTGACAGCTCAAATTCACGAATCTGTCCTTGGTCATCTACCCAAATTATCAAACGCATACCCGCTTGGTTCTTATGCTTGGAGTGCTTCGACAACAACTTTTGTGTAAGGCTGACGATGCCCTTGCTTGCGTCGATAGTTCTTCTTGGCCTTGAATTTGAAGACAATAACTTTCTCCCCTTTGCCGTGCTCCACTACTTTAAGCACTGCTGTAGCACCAGCCACAACTGGGGTTCCTACTTTAACCACACCATCTTTTTCCAAGAGAAGGACCTTATCAATCGTCACGGCGTCCCCTACGTTAGCATCCAATTTCTCAACGTAAACTACGTCACCTTCCTGGACTTTGAACTGTTTACCACCGGTTTCAATCACTGCGTACATTATTATTACACCTCCCATGCCCTAGACTCGCCATTGCAGGTCGGTTTTACAAAAAGTAACAACCTGTTAATACCTGATTCGCGCGGTTGCGGTGAGAAGTCACCACATTGAAACATTTTAGCATTTAAGTGCTTCCTTTGTCAAGTAATCAAAGCTAAATCAGCTCTTGGATTTATACCCATCGGGATTGTTTTGATGCCACCTCCAGGCCGAAGCAATGATGGTTTCCAAATCACTGTAGCGAGTCTTCAACCCAAAGGTCTTTTCTATCTTAGCCACCTTGGCAATTAACACATCTGGGTCTCCCGAACGTCTCGCTACTTCAACAACCGGGATATCTATTCCAGTAACCTTTTTCGCGCTAGTAATAACTTGGAGTACCGAATACCCCTGACCCGTTCCGACATTATATACCCCACTATTGCTCTGTTGATCCAGTGCTTTAAGGGCCAGGACATGAGCCTCCGCTAAATCCAACACATGGATGTAGTCACGAATACAGGTCCCATCCAAAGTGTTATAATCTGTACCAAAAACCTGAATGGCATCCCGCTGACCAAGCGCAGCTTTCAAAACTAAGGGAATCAAATGTGTTTCGGGCAAATGCTCTTCGCCGATAGAACCATCTAAAGACGCCCCGGCTGCATTAAAGTAGCGTAAAGCAACCCATTTTAAACCATACGCCTTTTCCAGCCAGTGAAACGACGCTTCGATCATTAGTTTTGATAATCCATACGGATTGATAGGACTTGTTGGGGATTCTTCCGAAATAGGGACTGTCTCAGGGAGTCCATAAACCGCCGCAGTAGAGGAAAAGACAATTTTATTAACCCCTAACTGGAGGAGATTAGAAACAAACAAATTTGTTTTAGCGGTATTTTCATAAAAGTAAAGATCCGGCTTGGCCATCGATTCTCCCACTAAGCTGCGAGCCGCAAAATGAATGACAGCCTCAACTTCCTGGGACTCGACAATAGTCTTTACAAGCCCAGCATCACAGATATCTCCCAGATAGAAAGGAACCTCTGCCGGGACCGCCTCTTTATGCCCCGTCACCAGGCTATCAAGAACAACAACTTGTGCTCCTTGGGCGAGTAACACCCGGACAGTGTGACTTCCAATATAACCTGCCCCTCCAGTAACTAAAATACTACCCATGGTTTCTCCTTTCATTTCTGAAATTGCGCGTCATGGTACAATTATTCGAAAACTAATGACGTGCAACAGCTGCATTGACAACAGCCACTTGTTCTTGTACTTCCGCCAAGGATAAGTCAGAACCCGTTGTCTTCTTCGCTATAGCGATATCATAGGCAATTTTGTTTTGTACAACAGCTCCATTTACTCCTGCTAGTGCAAAATCCGCAAAGACCTCTGTGCCTCTATTGATGGCCGTTAAGGCATTTGTAGCGATTACTGCGTTGACACCCTCTACCTGGGTTTGCACTTCCGCCAGGGTTAAGCCTGATCCTTTGATCTTTATTGCGCTGGCTATGGCTGTATCGTAACCAGCATAGCCAGTTTTTCTTCCAATAACCGCATTTTTTACTCCTGCGAGCGAGAAATCTGCAAAGGCCTCCGAACCTCTATTAATTACGCTTAATGCAGTTACAGCCGCTTCAGTGTTCACAGCTTCGATTTGGGTTTGCACTTCGGCCAGGGTTAAGTCGCATCCTTTGATACCCTTGGCTGTAGCTATGGCTTTATCATAGTTCGCTTTGTTTCTCACAACAGCGCCCTTTACTCCTGCTACTGCAAAATCCGCAAAAACGTCCGTTCTCCTGTTAATTGTTGTCAAGGCATCCGTAGTTGCCCCAGCATTTACAGCTTCGATTTGGGTTTGCACTTCCGCCAACGTTAAGCTTGAACCTTTTTTCTTTTTTGCTGCGGCTAGGACTGCATCGTAGCCACTAAAGCCTGATCTGTTTTTCACAACAGCGCCCTTTACTCCTGCTATTGTAAAATCCTCAAAGGCCTCCGTGCCTCCATTGATGGCCGTTAAGGCGCTTGCAGCCGCTGCAACGTTTACTTCATCCACTTGGGTTTGCACCTCTTCAAGTGTTAAACCGGTCGCTTTTGTCCATTTTACTGCAGCTATAGCTATATTATAGCCCGCTTTGTTTCCTATAACCGCATTCGTTACTCCTGCGGTTGCAAAATCTGCAAAGACCTCCGTGCCTCTATTAATTGCCGTTAAGGCGCTCGCAGCACCTGCAGCATTTACGGCCTCTACTTGAGTTTGCACCTCCTCAAGTGTTAAGCTGGATCCTTTGGTCTCCTCTGCTGTAGCTATGGCTGTATCATAGCCCGCTTTGTATTTCACGACAGCTCCCTTTACTCCTGCTACTGCAAAATCTGCAAAGGCCTCCGCGCCGCCATTGATTGTCGCTAATGTGCTGGCAAGAGTTGCAATATTAGCACTCTCGACTTGGGCTTGTACTTCCGCCAGGGTTAAGTCAGATCCTTTGGTCGCCTTCGCTGCGGCTATGGCTGTATCATAGCCCGCTTTGTTTCCTGCAACCGCGCCCTTTACGCCGGCCGTCGAAAAATCTGCAAAGACCTCCGTGCCGCTATTGATTGCCGTTAAGGCGCTCACAATAGCTGCAGCATTGGCAGCCTCAACTTGGGTTTGCACTTCCGTCAGGGTTAAGTTGGACCCTTTAATCGCTTTTGCTGCAGCTATCGCTGTATCGTAGCTCGCTTTGTTTCCTGCAACCACTTTCGTCACGCCGGCCGTTGTAAAATCAGCAATAACCTCCGTGCCGCCATTGATTGCTATTAAAGCGCTCGCAGCAGCTGCAGCATTTACACTCTCAACCTGGGTTTGTACTTCCGCTAGGATTAAGTCAGATCCTTTAGTTGCCTTCGCTGCAGCTATGGCTGTATCATAGCCCACTTTGTTTCCCGCAACCGCGCCCTTTACGCCGGCCGTTGCGAAATCTGCCGCAACCTCCGTGCCTCCATTAATGGCCGTTAAGGCACTCGCAGCGGCTGCTGCGTTGGCAGCCTCAACTTGAGTTTGCACTTCCGCCAGAGTTAAGCTGGCTCCTTTGGTCGCTTTTGCTGCAGCTATCGCTGTATCGTAACTCGTTTTGTTTAATGCAACTGCTTTCTTCACGCCTGCTGTTGTGAAATCAGCAAAAACCTCCGTGCCTCCATTGATGGCTGTTAAAGCACTGTCAGCAGCTTCAGCGTTGGCAGCCTCGACTTGGGTTTGTACCTCCTCAAGGGTTAAGCTGGATCCTTTGGTCTCCCCTGCTGCAGCTATCGCTGTGTCGTAGTCTGCTTTATTTCCTGCAACTGCTTTCGTCACGCCGGCCGTTGTGAAATCAGCAAAAACCTCCGTGCCTCCATTGATTGCTATTAAAGCACTCGCAGTAGCTGCAGCGTTGGCAGCCTCGACTTGAGTTTGCACTTCTGCCAGGGTTAAGCTGGATCCTTTGGTGGCTTTTGCTGCAGCTATCGCTGTATCGTAGTCTGCTTTGCTTCCTGCAACTGCTTTCTTCACGCCGGCCGTTGTGAAATCAGCAAAAACCTCCGTGCCTCCATTGATGGCTGTTAAAGCGCTGGTCGCAGCTGTAACCTGTGCTATAGGTAGTTTGGCGCTAACAGAAGCAATTTCTTTATTGTTTGCTGCATAGTCCTGAAAACTATAAGCGTTATTGCCCAAGCTACTGTTTAACGCCAAGACTGGTTGCACAGCTAAAACATTGATAACAAATAAATTTATAACCAAAATAGATAGTTTTCTCTTTGTATTATGATATAAAAACATTGTCCGCCTCCTCATAAAATTACTAATTCTAAAACAATTACCGCCAACAAAGATATGAAATTTCTCAATAATGTTCTCAGCACTTGAGTAACCAACACTTGCTTTTACGACCTGAGACATTCCTCGCTTTACGATTCCAGTACCTTATTCTAACATGTCCATTGTATTTAATAAGTTGAAGTTTGTCGAGAATTTAAAACAACTTTATAATACGCTCCAACCAATTCTTTCCGGAAAAATATAAAAGAACAGTCCCCTCAGGTTTCCGAATGGAGGCTGTTTTTATATAGAGACCCTACTATTTTGTTTTTTGCCCTGTTTTTTCTACACCCTCCCGCTACCATCGCAGGTAGGACAAGGGGAAGTATAACGCACGGCCAACGTTTGACCCACTTTTTTCCGAGTCATTTCAACAAGCCCCAGTTGAGTCAGCCCTAAAACCTGGGATTTCGTCTTATCTCGAGCACAGGCCAACTCCAACACCTCAATCACTTGTTGTTGATCCTCCTTAGACGTCATATCGATAAAGTCGATGATAATAATCCCCCCTAAGTTTCTCAACCGCAACTGACGAGCGATCTCTCGAGCAGCCTCTAGATTCGTATGTACCACCGTTTCCTCCAAGGAACGTTGCCCAACATATTTTCCGGTATTGACATCAATCACGCTCAACGCCTCTGTTTGCTGAATCACCAGATAACCACCACTTTTTAACCAGACCTTGGGGCGCAGAGTTTTACGGATCTCATCATTCACACCGAACTTAACAAACAGATCCTCGGTCGTGAACACTAAAATATGTTTCGCCGCCGGATGTTCAATTTCTTGCAAAGCTTTGCGCAACACTTGAGCTATTTCCTCCTGATCGACCGTGATTTTTTCCACGTCTCTATCAATCCAATCACGAACCAACCGAGAAATCAAATCCACATCCTTATGGACAAGACCAGGCATGGAAACATGCGGAATCTTCGGCTGTAAAGCCAGCCAAATCCCCACGAGCTGGGCAATATCTTCCGCAATATCTTCTCCATCAACCCCTTCAGCCAGAGTCCGAATAATGACACCCATACCTTCCGGTTTGACCTGATCTGCCAAATCCCGCAGACGCACCCGTTCATCATTGTCTTGAATCTTCCGAGACACACCGATATAACTCACCTGAGGAAGAAGCACAACATACCGACCGGGAAGGGTTAAGTTAACGCTAATCCGCGCGCCCTTTGTGCCAACGGGTTCTTTAATAATCTGAACTAAAAGTTCTTGGCGAGGTTTGAGGATGTGCTCGATCCGAACATGGGCAGTTGGATCAACTTTTTCATCCTCCTCAAAGCGCGACGGGACAGCATCTCCAACATAAAGGAAGGCATTCTTGTCCAACCCAATATCGACAAACGCTGCCTGCATACCAGGGAGAACGTTCTCCACCCGACCCCGATAAATATTCCCTATCAAACGGGACGAACCGCCTTCTTCCTCAAACACATCCATCAATTCGCCCTGCTCAAAGACGGCTGCACGGAGCTTTTGAGATTGGCTTTGAAGAACAATTTCTTTCAGACATCCTACGCTGGCATTTTTCATACGAAACACACACCTCCTCTTGAGAACTTTGTGTTAGAGAACATCCCTATCAGTTAATCGACAGAATACTGTCCGACGGCTATGATTCAATTCAACTCTGCTCAGCAAGCTGTACAAACCCATCGTGCTCCAATGGCGAGGTATTCTCCCCTTGATAACTCACATGAACTCCCGTCCGTTTAATATGCAAGGCCTCCAAATCCAGGGGCAAATTCTCAAGCTCTCGCAAACTGACTAATACTTCCTCCGGACGAACGCTTCCTGCGTTACCCATCTCCACTTCCAGTTCAAAGATAATCTCGTCCCCATGAATTTCCCCTTCCAACCGCTTTACCCACGGCCGAATATCCTTTTCCGTTGGCCCTCTTTTCGTAAAGCGTGAAAGGGTCACATGTTCCCGGGCGAGCCAAGCCCCAATCCCTTCTTGCAAACGTTCCGGTAGAATAGGTAAGGCCATAAGAACGCGCATCCTATAACTTGCTGCATTGAGCACCGCCATCAACGGTTTAGCACCCTGGGTTAGGACACGACCTTGCAAAAGCCTGATACCAGGTGGCAACTGCTCCTGAATACGTGCTAAGGCTTCTCCTAAATCCATTTCCCGTTGGATATCAATGTCCACGTACTCCCGTTCTCCTTCTGTCCCCACCGCTAAGGCGAAACCGAAGGAGATTTTAGGTCGTTGGTTAAAGCCCTCTGTATAAGACATAGTGATTCCCGCCCGACGGATCGCACGTTCAAACACCCGCGTTAGGTCAAGATGGGCAATATATTTTGCATCTTCAACTTTGGTATAGGCGATTCTTAGCCGCATTGGCACTCACCCTTTCAACTCAATCTGCACCCCTCTGCCGGGGCAAATTCCACACCCAGTACATACATTATGCCGACAATCGATCGTCTTCGCTTCCTGCAGGGCCCGATGATGTTCTTCCACCAAGAACTGTTTCGCCACCCCACTTTCCAAATGATCCCAGGGCAAGATGTCATCATAATCCATCGCCCGGTTGGCGTAAAAGTGGGGGTCAATTCCTAACTCTTTAAAGGCATTTATCCATACCTCTTCACAGAATTGATCAGACCAGCCATCAAAACGAGCTCCGTGTTTAAATGCCCATTCCAATAGCGGCGCTAAGCGCCGATCTCCTTTAGCAAAGACCGCTTCCAGATAACTCGTCTTCACATCGTGATAATTATATTTAAAGCGGCGATCTCTTAAATTTTCTTTGAGATATCTCTGCTTCAGTTCCACTGAAGCTTTTGCTTCTTGGGGTTCCCATTGAAACGGAGTATGAGCTTTAGGAACAAAGATACTCGTTGAGATTGTAATTGTGATATTCCGTCGTCCGAGCTTAGTTCCCAGATTTGCCACCTTTTTAGCCAGATCGATAATCCCATCGATGTCTTCCTGTGTCTCCGTGGGTAATCCAACCATGAAGTACAATTTAATGGTTGACCACCCCTTCTTAAAGGCAGCCTCAGCTGCATTTAAAAGGTTCTCCTCTGTGACCCCTTTGTTGATGACGTCGCGCAAGCGCTGGGTCCCAGCTTCCGGAGCAAAGGTTAAGCCGGATTTACGAGTCTTCTGTACGGACTCGGCTAACTCAACATCAAAGGAATCAACTCGCAGCGAGGGAAGAGAAATCCCAACCCCTTCATCCCCATGTTTCTCAAGAATTTTCTCAATCACTGGCTGGATACAGGAATAATCCCCACTGGAAAGTGACGTGAGCGCAATCTCATCATACCCCGTAGAACGGACCAATTCCTCAGTTTGCTTCAGAAGTGTTTCCAAAGAGCGCTCCCGAACCGGTCGATAAATCATTCCGGCTTGACAAAAACGGCACCCTCGCGAGCAGCCGCGCATAACTTCCAGCATCATCCGATCATGTACAATCTCCAAGTACGGGACAACCGGATTGGTAGGGAAAAACGCTTGATCCAAATCTTGAACAATAGCCTTTTCCACAACGACTGGAACGCCGCTTTCTGCCTCAATTTTCTCTATTCGGCCATCGGGTTTATAGTTTACATGGTAGAAATCCGGAACATAAACCCCTTGTACCTGAGCAACTCTTCTTAAAAAGTCTTGCCTGGGGAGAGGATTTTTCTTTTGCTCGGCTATGAGGCCCAGCACTTCAGGCAGCTGCTCTTCACTCTCTCCGAGGAGGAAGAAGTCAATGAACCCAACGAGGGGTTCCGGGTTAAAAGCACAAGGCCCTCCTGCAATGATCCAAGGATCTTCAGCCCCGCGTTCCTCTGTGCGCAGCGGAATTCCCGCCAAATCAAGCATATTGAGGATATTAGTATAACTCATTTCATATTGAAGGGTAAATCCGACTACATCGAACGCTTGGAGCGGTTGAAATGATTCCAGAGCATACAAAGGAATATTCTTCTCACGCATCGTTGCTTCCATATCCACCCAAGGAGTAAAAACTCTTTCACAGAGAAATTCCGGATACGAATTGACCAAATGGTAGAGAATCCTTGTTCCCAAATGGGACATTCCAACCTCGTACACATCCGGGAAGGCAAAGGCCATATGGACATCCGTTTTATGCCAGTCTTTTTGAATCGCATTCCATTCGGTTCCTAAATATCTGCTTGGTTTTAAGACTTTAGGTAAAAACCTTTCGACCTGCCGGCGTATCTCCGCCGCGGTATATTTAGTCATGGTGTCAACGAGGCCTCCTTGTACTACATTGTGATCTTCAATTATATCATAATTTTCCTATATTCACAGTTCTTCTCCTCAGTCTTTAACCTGCTCCTTGAGACCCAGTTTTTTTAGCACGCTTTAAACCTAAAGTTTACCCACTGGAAAACGAATTCCCTCGCGCATCATTCCTTCTACTACATCTGTCTCAGTCAGTATTTTAGCCAGCCCCATTTCTTCATTTGTCAAAGAGACCATAGCATAGCGATCAGGGGTGAACTCCTCAACAATTCGTACTAAAGGAGTATTCCTTTGAACGGTTAGCCATTTGCTGCGCATCAAGCCTTTTTTCATTAGTTCCTCTTTTTTGCGTGTCAATTGTCTAAGAAAAGTAATATGGGCCGCTGAAATTTCTTTATTACCTGCAAACCAAAAGAATCCCCCCAAAATAATAAAGGTAAGCGGTCCTTCTGCAAAGCTGCCTTTACCCCATAAAATTATACCGTACAGAGCAGAAATGACGCCCAACCATTGTCCAGCCCTTGCCAAGAACTTCGTAGTGCGAACGAACCCAAATCCTTCTGCGCAAAGAGCTCGCAAAACACGACCACCATCAAGCGGCAAAACGGGGATTAAATTAAAAGCTGCCAGCCAAAAATTATACCGCACAAAATCATTTGCCAGTTCTCCTGCCCATAGCCCATTCCACCTTAATGCCTGAGCCCCAAATAAGAGAAATACGTTAAAGGCTGGACCCGCAAATGCCATCACGCTTTCCTCTAATTTTCTGCCCTCAAAGAGATCATCGCAATAAGCCGCTCCTCCGAAGGGAAACAACTCCAGCCCCACAATTTTAAATCCATATGCTTTGGCCGTCAAGAGATGTGCCAATTCATGCCCGAGCACTAAGCTAAAGATGAGAAGAGCCTGGGCTGCTAAACCCAGGACTCCGTAGACAACCAACGCTAAAAGAAAGGTGGGATGGATTCGTATGCTCACCCCAGAAATTTTCAGGAGTTCCATGTTTCTACCTCCTCATTTACGTGATTCGATGTTCGATATTCGTGGTTCGAACTCTGAATTCGATTCTGCGAATCGAAGAATGAAATGGACTTTAAGGTTCTATATATTGTGCGAACTTTGTTCACTTCGAACCACGATCCACGAACATCGAACTACGATTTCGAGGGGATAAGATAGGGTATCGGGTTGACCGGCTGGTTATTTTTTCTTAATTCAAAATGAAGCCACGGTTTCTTCAGCGGTGCGGAAAGCCCAATCGTTCCGACGATCTCCCCTTTCTCGATGCGCTGACCTTTTTTCACAGATATATCCCCGAGGTTCCCAAGCACTGTGGTCCATCCGTCTCCAAAATCAACTTTTACAATCTTTCCCAATTGAGGATCTTCTCCCACTAAGGTGACAACCCCAGCTGCAGGCGAAACCACAGGAATTCCTAAAGCACTCGCCACATCTATCCCATTATGAATTGAACCCAAGGCATTGCTTCCTCCTTCTCCTACTTCTCCAAATCCAGCCACTACAGCTCCCGAAATAGGGGGTAAAAACTGACCTTTCATTTTCGCATCGACAGGAAGGCTCTGATTGCCAACGCCACCTAAAGACAAGGCATCCTTGGCCATACCATTTAATGATTCGTAAAAATTACCAGAGTCCAGTGCACTCCGATAAATTGAATGAATTGCAAGTGAAACTCCGTCTGAACTATTGGCGCTAAAGAAAACCAACAAAAATAACGTTGCGGCTATAAGGGTTCGCTTCTGAGTGCCGTTCCAATGGTTTAAGAAGTCCCCCCAACTCGACTTCGCATGATTTCGATTACGTCCGGGTTGTTGATTAACGCGCGGCGCAAATTTACCCCGCCCCTGTTCTTTCCCTACTTCATGGATCGCCCTTTCCCATTCCCAATCATCCCAACGTTCAAAAGGATTCATCCCACTCCGCCTCACTTTCGATATTCGAGGTTCGAGGTTCGAGGTTCGATTTGTGAATTCGATTCTGCGAATCGAAGGACGGAATTAATCCTTATGGCATTAAATCTTCTGCGAACTTTGTTCGCCTCGATTCGCACCTCGAACATCGAACCACGAACCTCGATCAAGTTCGTACAACCCTTAATATTCTATGAGAAGGCAAAAGAAATAGAACTGCTGTGCAGTTCTATTTCTTTGCGCGAGGCGCGATGTTCGATGCGCGAACTTGAATTCGATTCTACGAATCGAAAAACGGATTTATTCTTTAAGGCCTTAAGTTATTATGCGAACTTTGTTCGCTTCGATTCGAACTTCGAACCACGATCCTCGCTCAAAACATGAGCCTCTGGCGTCTCAAATTAACACTTAGGAGTAACCCAACCGCTGCCATGTTCGACCACATGGCACTTCCGCCATAGCTGATCAGTGGTAGGGGAATGCCCGTTACTGGCATAATTCCAGAGGTCATGCCTACATTGACCAGAATATGAAAAGTAAACATCGATACTACGCCCGTAGCGATTAACATCCCGAACGTATCCCGTGCTTTTAAAGCGATACTGATACTGCGCAGAATAAAGATCAAAAAGAGAAACAGCAAAGTGATCGTCCCTATAAATCCAAACTCTTCCCCAACTACAGAAAAAATAAAGTCGGTGTGATGCTCCGGCAGGAAGTTCAACTGGCCCTGTGTTCCCATTCGATATCCTTTTCCCCATAACCCTCCGGACCCGATAGCCCAGATAGACTGAATAATATGGTATCCATCTCCCGACGTATCAGCAGCCGGATTCACAAAAATGGTTAGGCGCTTTAATTGATAATCTTGCATGGGAAGGGGAAGCCCTTGAGCCCAGTGCAGCCACCTAGGTAAGTTCGTCGCAAAGTGAAGACCCAGCGCCACCCCTATGATACAAACTCCTCCTAGCAGCAAACCTCCAAATTTCCATGGATTTGCTCCTGCAACAAACATCATCCCAATAAATATGGCCGCAAAAACCAAAGCAGTTCCCAAATCAGGTTGCTTCAAGACAAGGAGCATGGGCGCTAGCACAAACAAAAAAGGCACGACAAAATCCCTATAATTATTGAGCTTTCCTTTTCGGAGAGTCAGAAAATCAGCCAAGGTAATAATAATAAAAATTTTGGCAAATTCAGAAGGTTGGATACTAACACTTGATGTGATCGCAATCCAGCGAGTTGCCCCTTTGGCCGAGTCTCCCACAAAAATAACCGCCAAGAGTAAAACCAGATTAAGTGAGTAAATCCACCACTGCAAACGTCGCCATTTTTGATAATCGATCGCTGCCAGGACAGCTGTAATAAAAATCCCACTTATAATCCAATAGGCTTGCACCTTGACATAGTGTAAAGGGCTTGCTTTATCCACATTAATTGAAGCCGTGCTTAAGATGAAAAGACTAGCTACTAGTAACAGAAACGTAAATAAGATAAATAAAAAGTCCAAATTTCTAAATGTTCGTTTATCCACGTTGATATTTCCCCTCTGGTTGTTAAGCCGAATGCATAATTATTATAACACATCAGTTACACAACCCCAAGTACTACTCGATGCACGTGGTTCGATGCTCGAGGCACGAAGCGAACAAAGTTCGCAATTAAATTAAATAAAAAAGACCAGTGGCACCCCACTAGTCTTTACAATCTTCTAAACACTATTTAACTCACTTTACTTATACTTTGGTCGCGTAATCCCGCTTCATCTTCACGACCGGAATGTTGGCAACCAAAGCCACCTCATCATCATCTTGGAGTAGATTAAATTCAAGTGCAGCTTCGTCAATCTCCATATAGTTAGATATAACTTTAATTAGATCTTCTCTTAGTCTGTTCAGCATGGCAGGCGAAATGCTGGCACGATCATGAACCAGAACGAGTCGAAGGCGTTCTTTTGCGACCGTCTTGCTCGAGGCACTTTCCTTGCCAAGCATTCGGCTAATAAATTCTAACAAGGACGATTCCTCCTCTCCGTACCGAACGGTCAGCGTATACCAACAAGTCTCTTGAGTTTATCCATAATTCCTAAGGGCACATCGAGATTCATCAGGGCTACTTCTTCACCTTTAATCCGCCTTGTAATCCGCCGATAGGCCTCTCCAGCTTTTGACCCTTGATCCATAACAGCAGGTTCGCCGCGGTTCGTGGAAATCACGATGCTCTCATCTTCCGGAACAACACCAATAAGTTCAATGGCTAAAATATCCAGAATATCTGAGATATCCATCATATCCCCACGTTTAACCATTTCAGGACGAATCCGGTTGATGATTAATTTGGGGTTTCTCAGCTCTGCCGCTTCTAATAGGCCAATAATACGATCTGCATCACGCACTGCACTGACCTCGGGCGTGCAAACGACAATTGCCCGATCGGCACCGGCAATCGCATTGCGAAAGCCTTGTTCAATTCCTGCCGGGCAGTCAATGATCGCAAAATCGAATTCTTCTTTAAGCTCTGCAGCTAATGTTTTCATCTGCTCAGGACTAACGGCCGATTTGTCCTTAGTTTGGGCAGCCGGAAGCAAAAAAAGATTTTCAAAACGTTTATCTTTAATAAGTGCTTGTTTTAAGCGGCAATTCCCACTAGTCACATCCACTAAATCGTATACAATACGGTTTTCCAGTCCCATCACTACATCGAGGTTACGCAAACCGATATCAGTATCGACCAGAACAACTTTATGCCCGGCTGCAGCCAGTCCTGTGCCAATGTTTGCGGATGTTGTCGTCTTGCCTACGCCCCCTTTGCCGGAAGTTACTACGATTACCTCACCCATATTTAGACCTACCTTTCCACATAGACTTTTATCGAAGTGCGAAATTCGATGTTCGATGCTCGAATCGAAGCGAACAATGTTCGCAGAAGATTTTAAGCATTAAAGATGAATTCCGTTCTTCGATTCGCAGAATCGAATTCTAAGTTCGAACCACGAACCTCGAACATCGAACATCGCGTTATCGGGCCTTGCTGCGCCAACCATTCATACTAGCCGCTTCAACAACCAATTGGTCATCTTTAATTCTGGCGATTTCCGGACCCCGTCCGCCGGCTTCCTCATCCGGTGCCCTAGTCACCAAATCCGCGATCCGCAATTGGGTAGGGGCCAAATGATAAGCGCTCACTGAGGCTTTCCGCTCACCCGTCGCTCCAGCGTGGGCAACCCCGCGAAGAGAACCCAAAACGACAATATTACCAGTAGCAATAATTTCCGCCCCGGGATTAACGTCACCCAGTACAATAACATGCCCCTCGTATTCAACACTCTTCCCTGAGCGAAGTGTGCGTTCCACAAAGAGACAGCTTCCTTCCACCATCCCTTCATCCCACAGGCGTGTTTCTTTATTCTCTGTTGCGTAGGACTTTGTTTGACCTGGCACGTACACTTCTTCTGTGGTCAACCATCCAGCAAGTTCCAACTGGTGTTGGCTTAGGACTGTGGCTAACATCACATGTTCGTCCTCGGCATATTCTTTTTTCCCAGCGTAGCACCGGACGGTCGCGCCTTGCAGGAATTGAACAGAATTCTTTAATAGCTTATCGAGTTCGTTCATCAGCAACTCAAAGTCCGCAGTCGGATCAAAATATATAACTAAACCTTCGCGAGTTCCTTTAAGCGCCACATGTTCAGTCCGTGTCAACCTGCACAATCCCCCATCGTTTGTCTTATTGAATGCTCTCTATAAATTCTACAAGCCTGTCCCAATTCCCTTTTTACAATTTTAAAAAACGAGGACAAATTTCCTCGTTTTTCAGCCACCATTCGCGGACTTCCAACTAAAATATTTCATAAAGGCCGCTTCAGCGACTTTACCTGCCGTGTCGTTACCGTGGCTCCCAAATTCCACAACCCCAGCAAAAGCAATCTGGGGATGATCATAAGGCGCAAAAGCCACAAACATCCCATTGTAGATCTCCCCGGATAATGTGTTGGCGTTTCCGTGCTGGGCTGTGCCTGTTTTAGCTCCCCCAGTAAATTGCGGCATATCTATCGACAGGAAATTGGCCGTTCCTTCACCAGTCGCTGCGGCGCCCATTCCTTTTTTGACCTCATCCAGGATCTCCGGAGAAACCGAAACTGTATTTAGAACCTTGGGTTGGTTCTGCAGTACCACCTTCCCCGTGATAGGATCTAACAACTTATCGACCATATACGGGCGATAGTGTTTTCCACCATTCACCAAGGTAGCCACGTAATTGGCTAATTGCAACGGAGTATAGTCATTATACCCTTGTCCAATGGCATTGTTGTAACTGTCATAGACCTTCCAGTCAACATTTTCGCCTACCATTTGCTTATACCAAACGTCCACCTGATTAATTTCTGAGTCTTTCGCCGTTTGTAACTTTTGCTTGCTTTTCGCATCTTGAGCCTGTGCTAGTTTGGGGGCATAGGCAGTCTCAATCGCTGCTAGCTTATTATCGCGCAACTTCTCATAAGTAGGGCCATAATTCGCTTTTTTCCATGCTGCCGAGGGTGCGAGTCCCTTGGCTTCTCCCGGCAAATCAACACCACTGTCTACTCCTAAGCCAAATTCATGGGCAATCTGACTGATCGTTTCCGGATTAGCCTCAAAAGCTCGGCGACCCATCACTTCAAAATAAATGTCAGAGGATAAAGCCAATGCCCGATAAAGATTTACCAAGCCGAAATTATTTCCGCCCCATTCTACAAACCCTTGTTGCTGAGAAGGTCGACTTCCCAAGGAAGATAGAACGTCATTAACCTGTTCATTCGGCGTTGTCACTTTGAGTTGCAAGGCAGCCATTGCTGTCACCATTTTGAAGACCGATCCTGGCGGATATACGCCAGTCAAGGCCCGATTAAGAGAGGCTGCTTCTGTATTAACGAAATACTTATCCGCCATCTCTTGGGAAATATCACCGATCAAATCGTTTGGATCCATTGCTGGTCGGGAAGCCATGGCCAGAATCTTGCCCGTATTAACATCGATCACCACGGCAGCACCAGACTTGGCATTGGGATTAGTATGCAGTTGAACATTGGCAATGACCTGATCCAGACTATCTTCTACGGTCTTTTGCAAGTCTGCATCAATTGTGAGTTGGACAGTTTTTCCCGCTTCTGGTGCTTGGACCACCTGTTTGGAAACCGGGTGGGCGCTATTGTCTACTTCGACTTGCTGAACGCCCTCTTTACCACGCAACCAGAAATCATAGGACTTTTCAATCCCCATCTTGCCGACCATATCCCCTTGCGCATACTCGAAACCCGCTTTTTGCGCATCCGTATTTTGATTAAACTGGGCGATTTCCGGGTCTGCTATTTCACGAACATAGCCAAGGACCTGACCAGCCAGCACATTTTGAGGATAAGAACGAACGGGGATTGCGTCGACACTCACTCCTGGAAGCTGATCCTGATGTTCCGCTATGACGGCCTGGAGAGGTTGAGGGACATTCTCCAGGATCGTAACTGGGCGATAACGCTCCCATTGATGATTTTGAATATTAACGAATATATCTTCGGCAATCGATTCAGCGGATTCATTAGGATTGGACCAGCCCTTTTCCTGTTTAATGAAAACCGCTAATCGCCCGACAACATCTTTCCAATTATTGGTTTTAGATTGTTGTAAATCCAACCAATCTAAATTGAGCACAAACTCTGGAACACTTGTCACCAACAGCTTACCATTTTTGTCTATAATATCCCCTCTTGTAGAAGGGACCTTCACGAGTTGCATGGCGTTTCCCTGCGCCTTGGCAGCAAAATAGGAACCTTGAGTGATCTGTAACCGCCAAAGGTTAAAGGTCAGAATCGAAAAAACGAGAACCACTACGACACTTAATCCCCAAAGACGATGAACATAAGGTTTTCGTTCTTTGTCATCCATGCTAAAAAACTCCTCTTCGATACGTTTTTACGAAGCACGAGGCACGAAGTTCGAAATCTGTGCTTCGATTCTAAGAATCGAAGCACAGATTGAACTACGCGACCTAATCGTTCTGCGAACCCTGTTCGCCTTCAATTCGTGCCTCGTACATCGAGCATCGTGCCTCGCGATTAGCGATTAGCGTTCATATCTCGGCCGATACCGCAACCATCCGTGCAGGAAGGACCTGTGAATCAACGGGTAAGTTACCGGAACAAGAACTGCATTGTAGAGGGCAACCCCAATCACCAACTGACCAATATCCCCTAAAGACCAATTAAGCCCGGCTCCGAGGCTCAAAAAAGCGACTACAACTTGTCCCACCATGGTGACGATAAAAACCATAAAGGTTGTCAAAAGAAAATTATCTCGATACCAGCGCTCTGTAAGCCAACTACTTAAACAGGCAACCACCGCCAGAGTGAGCGCATACATTCCAATATACCGTCCTAAATATAAGTCTTCTAATAAACCCGCACCCAGTCCCCATAAAACACTTGAAGGCAACCGATGATGCATAGCTATATAAATTGTTAAGAGCATGAGTAAATCCGGCTTAATCCCTGACCAAGCCCAAAAGTGAAAAACTGTTCCGGGTAAAATAAGACTCAGGAGAAACATAACCGCAACCAAAACATAACGCATTATTTCCCCCCTACTTTTTAATGATATAAGCTTCTTCTAAGGCATCAAAATCAACCAATGGGTCAATATAAGCGGTTTTGAGCAGACCCGAAGGATCGAGCTGGATTTCCTTTACTTTCCCGATGGGAACATCGCTGGGATAAACCCCACCCATACCTGAAGTAAACACAAGGTCTCCAGCATTGACATTATCCGCGCGTCGAAAGAGCATTTGTAAATTCCCTTCTGGAGTCAGACGTGAACCGCGCTTATAGGTTCCTTGCACAATTCCAAAGGTTCCATTGCCCGTGCTGTCACGCACCAAGGCACTTACTTGCCCTTCCCCATCAAGGATCAGCAAGACTTCCGAGGTTGTGGGTGAAACGGAAACTATCTTTCCCACCAGCCCCAAAGCGCCGATAACCGGATCATTAGCGGCTACTCCATCTTGGCTTCCACGGTTCAACGTCAAGGTCCGATACCATGTAGTCGGGTTGCGATTAATAACACTGGCCCCAATTTTGGCGAACGTATCGAGCGACGGGCTTCGAAACTGTCCCTGATCAAGCTCCGTATAACGTATACCTGCTAAGACTTGTTCTTTTAACTTCAAGTTATCCCCTGTTAACTGATCTACTTGCTTACGTAGAGCTTCGTTTTCGGTCTGGACCTCGCGAAAGTCCCACAATACCTTCGTATTATCCCGAATTCCATTCCCCAACTGAAGAATCGGTTTTTCCAACGGACTTAAAACGCGTTGGAGGACTCCTCCGACCGGATTGGGGAAATTACTGCCTAATCCAGTTAACCGAATACTAATAAGTACACCTAACAATAGAAAGAAAACGAGAACCGCAATTCCCGTCACATTAACTCTTTTCCCCACAATAATTCCCCCTCGCTATCTCTAACTCTTTTGCGAGGCGGCAATTTTACGAAGAATATCTGAATGTTCCAGAACATGTCCGGTTCCTATAACCACACAGGATAGAGGGTCCTCCGCCAAGTGCACCGCAATACCCGTTTCATCCGAGATCAGTCTATCGAGATTGCGGAGTAAAGAGCCCCCCCCCGCCATCATGATGCCGCGATCCATGATGTCTGATGACAATTCCGGCGGAGTTTTTTCCAAACACGATTTCACAGCATCGACAATGGCCATGACCGGTTCTTGCAGAGCCTCTTGAATTTCTTCTGAGGTCACTTCGACGGTTTTAGGGAGCCCCGTTAATAAATCCCTTCCACGCACCGTGAACATACCAGGTTCGGCCTTGTACGCAAACCCTATTTCAAATTTAAGTGCTTCCGCCGTACGATAACCGATCATCAAATTATAACGTCTCTTAATATGAGCGACGATAGCATCATCCATTTCATCACCAGCCACCCGGATAGAACGACTTGTCACGATCCCACCTAAGGAAATAACAGCTACTTCCGTTGTTCCTCCTCCGATGTCTACAATCATGTTCCCAGTTGGTTCACTGACCGGCAGGCCTGCCCCAATTGCTGCTGCCATAGGCTCTTCCAAAATAATTGGATCTTTCGCACCGGCTGCCATAGCCGCTTCTTTGACCGCCCTTTCCTCAACTGGTGTTACACCTGAAGGCACACAAATAACCACGCGTGGACGTATAAAAGGATGTTCTGTCCCAAGCGCGCGACTAATAAAGTATTTCAGCATCTTTTGTGTAACGTTAAAATCAGAAATAACCCCATCTTTCAAGGGCCGAATAGCCACGATATTACTAGGAGTCCGACCGATCATTTCTTTAGCTTTGTCACCGACGGCCAGCGGAGTCTTAGTTGTAATATCCATCGCTACCACGGAAGGTTCCCGTACAACAATTCCTCTTCCCTTAACATGAACCAAAGTATTTGCAGTTCCCAAATCGATTCCTAAGTCCCTGCTAAAAAAATTAAACATGGTTTGCTAAAACTCCTTCCAAAATCGTGGTTCGTAGTTCGTAGTTCGAGGATCGAGGCGAACAGAGTTCGCAGTATTATTAATACCTTAACGTCCATTCCGTTCTTCGATTCGCAGAATCGAATTCAAAGTTCGTACCTCGAATATCGAATATCGAACTTCGTTACAAGATTCCACGTTCCTTCAAACTTATAAATCGGTTATCTCCGATAATCACGTGATCAAGTACCTCAATCCCAAGAATCTCCCCTCCGTCTACCAAACGACGTGTTACTTCAATATCTTCCGGACTGGGAGTTGGATCCCCACTAGGGTGATTGTGCAATAAAATAATGGCGTTTGAATTGCGCCGTATTGCTTCTTTAAAACACTCCCGTGGATGAACCAAGGATGAATTGAGTGAACCAATCGAGACAGGGCTAATCCCCAGAACATGATTCTTCGTCGATAAAAAAACAACGCGGAAATGCTCACGATCAAGGAACCGCATTTCTTCCATTACTATGTGCGCCACATCTTGTGGAGAATTGACCACAGGTCTTGACATCGGGTCAACGGAAACTGAACGGCGTCCCAATTCCAAAGCGGCCTTCACCTCTGCCGATTTCGCTTTTCCTAAGCCATGTATTTTAGCTAACTCATAAACCGTCAGCTTTCCTAGCCCTGAAAGTCCACCAACCTCCACCAAGATGCGTTCGGCCAAGGTTAAAACGTTTTCTCCTCTGATACCAGTACGGAGTAAAATCGCCAGAATTTCGCGATTAGCTAAAGCTTCAGGGCCTAATTGATAAAGCCGCTCACGTGGCAGAAATTCCTCCGGCAAATCCTTCAAACGACGATAATCCATCATCCACCTCGCGTGAAGCGATATTTGTCTGCTCAATCCCCCACGCCCTAAGATGTTCCAAGAGATATTCCATCGGCAAGCCGATGACATTTGTCAATGATCCTGCAAAGGATGCGACAAATTTCCCTGCTTCCCCCTGAATTCCGTAGGCTCCAGCCTTATCCATAGGTTCTCCGCTTACCACATAAGCCTTGATTTCATCCGTTAAAAGTTGACGAAAACGTACGACAGTTTTTACCACGTTCGCTTCCAATCTTCCCGCGCCTGAAATCAACGCCACGCCAGTTAAAACAATGTGTGTCCTGCCGCTTAAGCTTTGCAACATTTCTTCTGCTTCCACAGGTGTTGTCGGTTTCCCTAAAACACGGGCGTCCAGGACCACCATCGTGTCCGCTCCCAACACAACATCCTGAAGGTTACCTCCCAGATCTAACCAGTGGGCTAAACCCGCTTGGGCTTTGCGTATAGCCAAATGTCTCACCCCACTATCCGGTGGCATCTCATCCAACAGCACTTCGGAAACAGAAACCTTGACCGTCTCAAAGGCGTAGCCTCCTTTACGAAGCAGCATAGCCCTCCGTGGAGATGAAGAAGCAAGTACGAGCATATTACCACTTCCTTGACAATAAATATCCGCCTAGTGCTCCCAAAATCGTCGCAATGGTAATACTCAAGCGAAAACCAAAAGAAAGAGAGAAAAAAAAGAAATCCAAGTAAGTATGGGAGGGTACATCGATAACGGCTGGCCGCAAAAACGGTGCAAAAATACCGTATTTTTCTAAACCAAATCCAACCAAAGTCCCCAGCGCAGCACCAATCAGAATGAGCAATGCAGTTCTTCCTGACCCTGAGGGATTTCGCCCAACCGCCATAGTTTTTTCCCCTTCCATCCATTCCTAGGAATTTAGCCATGAGCCCAAATACCCTGAATATGACTACATATTAGTGTAGCATCTTCCCCATTACTACGCAAGTTCGACACTGTTCTATTTCCATCAATATATAAACGCTACTTCCGATGTTCTCAAGAGGGGAGAAAGCGGTGTTTCCAGCCAATCAAGCAGAGATGGCAGATGATTAGGACGGAAACATCATGTTTCCGTCCTAATCATCTGCCGTCTCCCGCCAGCCAAGTGACAAAAATATTGCCTTGAGACGAAACATAACCTAGTCCAGTGTTTCGCCCTAACCTTTAAACCTTTAAACCTTTAAACCTTTGAACCTTTGAAAAATTAAGGCTTAAATTAAAGCCTTAATTTGACACACCCAGCGCAGGACTGAGGACTTGCCGCGCGGAGGACCCTCTCCAAATTGTCCAATTGATCGCATCAAGCAACGCCTGAGTACTTGCCTTCAGTATATTCTTGGATACCCCGATCGTTCCCCAAACTTCATTATCCAGGCGGGTATCTATAATGACGCGCACAATGGCTTCTGTACCACGCGAGCCATCCAAAACCCTCACCTTATAATCTACCAACTCACTTTTCCCCAAAATCGGGAAGAAACCTACCAGGGCTTGTCTCAATGCCGTGTCCAAGGCATTCACTGGGCCATTTCCCTCAGAAGCAATTTGCACTGATTCTTGACCCACTTTGACCTTGACAACTGCGACAGAATCAAGTTCTCCCCTCAGGGGATCACTCCAAACATGATAATCTAAGACTTCAAACGGAGGAGCGGGATACTTCCCAAGTATCCGCAACAGTAATAGATCGAGACTCCCTTCAGCTGCCTCAAACTGAAACCCACTATGCTCTAACTCTTTGATCTCGACCATAGTCTTCTCAACCCGTGGGTCATCTTTATTAATTGTCGACTCAAAACGCCGCAAACGTTCCAAAATATTGGCCTTTCCGGCTTGATCCGAAATTAAAATACGTCGCTCATTGCCGACCCCAGCTGGATCCATGTGCTCAAAGGAACGTTGGTTTTTGAGAATTGCATCTACGTGCATACCTGCTTTATGCGCAAAAGCACTGCGACCCACATATGGTTGCTTATCATCAAAGGGCGCGTTGGTTAACTCGGCAACGAAGCGAGAAAAAGCGGTGATCTTTAACAACGCTGATTCAGAAACGACTTCGTATCCCCCTTTGATCTGTAACAAAGGAATAAGAGTGCTTAAATTAGCATTACCGCACCTTTCCCCAAACCCATTCCAAGTCCCCTGAATTTGAGTTACCCCAGCTTCCACCGCAACGTAGGAATTAGCCACAGCGAGCCCACCATCGTTATGGACATGAATTCCAAGTTCTTGATGTGAAAATGCCTGCCTGACCGCCTGAACCCCTTGAGTAATTTCTCTAGGCAAGCATCCTCCATTTGTATCACATAAAATGGCCATCGTCGCTCCAGCCTCAAGCGCAGCGGCAACACACTTTAAAGCATAATCTGGCTTCTCCTTAAAGCCGTCAAAAAAATGTTCACCATCAAAAAAAACTTCTCGCCCTTGTGAAACTAAAAAAGCTACTGACTCCCGAATCATACGCAGGTTCTCCTCATTGGTGGTCCGCAATACATCCCGAACATGCAGTTCCCACGACTTCCCAAAGATCGTAATCGTTTCAGCTTTAGAAGCCAGAAGATTTAGTAAAATATTACTATTTTCTGGGGATTCATTGACTTTGCAAGTACTTCCAAACGCCGCAATGCGCACCTGAGGGAGGTGTAATTCATGCACTAGCTGGAAAAGCTCCTCATCACGTGGATTCGCACCAGGCCAACCCGCTTCCACATAAAGACTTCCCATCTCTTCAATCCGTTTTACATAACTCAACTTATCTTGTGTTGAAAAATGAATTCCTTCTCCTTGAGCCCCATCCCGCAGCGTAGTATCGTAAACCGTAATTTTTTTCTTCTCCTGACTTTGATTCAAACTTCTCCCCCTCTTTCTTAACACCTTAAAAGCCCCGTGGACAGTTCTCCAAAGAACTTGCCACGGGGCTTTTCTCCCACACGGTGTAGTTGGCACTATCCAACCAGTATCGCTCGGTCCAGACCCTTGCGGCGGAACCCTAGACACACTTCTTATAATTCTATTATACGACAGATGCCCATTGATATACAACAGTTCAATTATTGAACACCTAAAACCACTGAGCGCCCACATTAAATGTCAATACTTCAAGGTTTACCACTAGATCAACATTGCGAAGCTCAATCTCCGGAGGGACATTTAATACCACTGGTGCAAAGTTCAAAATAGCTTGCACTCCAGCTTTAATCAATTGATCAGCGATTTCTTGTGCTGCGACCGCGGGCACAGCAACAATGCCAATCTGAGTGCGGTTTTGTTTCACCACTACTTCTAATTGCTCTATAGGCAAAACTTCCACATTGCCAATCTTAGTTCCCACCTTAGCGGGATCCGAATCAAAAATACTGGTAATAATAAATCCTCGTTCACTAAACCCTTTATAGGAACTTAAAGCCAACCCTAAGTTTCCAACCCCAACTAGGGTAACGCTCCAATCCACGCTCAAACCAAGAATCCTCAAAATATGTTGACGGAGATCTTTGACATTGTACCCAACGCCCCTTGTCCCAAATTCCCCAAAATACGCCAAATCTTTCCGTACTTGTGCAGGACTAACACCAACCCCATCAGCAATATCCCCTGAGGAGGTCGTTATAATTCCTTTTCGATCGACTTCAGTCAGATGACGCGAATAAACTGATAGTCGAATAATTGTCGCCTCAGGAATTTTTAGCGTTTTCAATCAAGTTCCCTCATTTCTCAACTATAATATGTAAAAATATAGATAGTTATAGATAGTTAATTATATCACTATCCAAGAAAAACACAATTTTCCATTATACCTAAATATAATAAGAGCAAGCTACTTTTTCCTCTCTAATCCTATTATTTACCAGAAAACTTATTAATAACCCTCTGAGCTTCAAAATATAACGACAATCCCAAAGCGTTTTGCTCTTCGAGATTGGTTTTTTCCCGAACTTGACTATACAATTCATGGAGCGCTTCCAATTCTTTGGGCGGATGATCCCCAGCCAAGCTATCCCATGCCTGTTTTTCGTTAGCCAAGGCTTCAGCTGTCAACCCCTTCTGGAGAATGGTATTAACGTTTGTTAAGAGTTCCACCGTAAGTTGCGAACAATTACCTGCAACACGAAATGTCTGGGCTGGAAGCACCATTTGTTTGGGAATGGTGGAAACTCCCTTTTCAGCCAGGGATTGTCGCATCTCCTTCAACTCATTGGCGGAATGCCCTAACCCAATGCCCAGCGTCCACGGCTTGGCACCTATCACTTCGGCATTAAGGCTTCTTGCTTGAAGCTTTTCTCGATACAACTGCGCGTTACTTTCACTTTGAAAGATGCCAACCTGACAGGTCCAGAACGTCGCTTCTGGAAGGACCAGCACTGCGCTATCGAGGGTATTTGAAACTTTTTTTTGTGTTCCTTCAGCCTTCATGTGACTTGATTGACCTACGAGTTCCAAATAGACCTTACCGATCCCCCAGGTCAGTAAACTCAAGGCCATCATCCCCAGGATCAAGACAATGACAATGCGAATCCGTTCTAAACCTTTCATGCTCCCATTCCCCTTCCGTGTTGCTTGGACAACCCTTTTACAGGAAGATATGTGGGCAATGAGGGAAATAGACTCTAAATGTGAATCTAAAGAGACCTTGATCTCTTGACCAAGGCCTACGCGGAATTCGATCGTTGTCTTCGAACCACGACTATACACCTATCAAATAAGTTTAGACAACACTGTAAAATAAAGTGCAGCCAGCAGGGATGTTGTGGGAATTGTTACAACCCAAGCAATGAGCATTTGTTGAGCCACACCCCAGCGTACTGCGGAAACCCGCTTAGCGCTCCCGACCCCCATGATCGAACCTGAAACGACATGGGTGGTGGAAACAGGGAGATGGAGACCCGGAAATACAGTCGCTGACCAGATGACAATTGATGAACTTAAATCTGCAGCAAACCCGTTTATGGGCTCCAATTTAAAAATCTTCCCGCCCATGGTATGAATGATCTTCCACCCTCCTGCAGCAGTTCCCAGAGACATGGCCAAAGCACAGGCAAGTTTAACCCATATGGGTGGGGCCAGAACGGTTTGAGCTTGCAGCCCAGCGGAGATGAGAGCCATGGTGATAATTCCCATCGACTTCTGAGCATCATTGGATCCATGGTTAAAGGCCAACAGGCCCGCAGAGAAAATTTGCATTTTCTTAAATCCGTGATTAACACGGGATGGTGCAGAATGAGCAAAAATAAAGGCCAACAACTTCATAATAATAAAACCAAAAATCATCCCCACAATTGGGGAAAAGATTAACGCTGCCAAAATCTTGCCCAAACCCTCCCACTGCAAGACGCTAAATCCTACACTAGCAACGGCAGCTCCGCTCATGCCACCAATAATGGCGTGCGAAGAACTGCTGGGAATTCCCAGTAACCAAGTGACGAGGTTCCAAGTGATTGCGCTGAGCAAAGCGGCAATCACCACCACTTGGGTCACATATTTTGGTGAAATGATATCTTTGGCAATGGTTTGGGCAACCCCGGTACTATAGAGGGCCCCAACAAGATTAAATATAGAGGCAAGAATTACAGCCTGTTTTGGTGTTAAGGCCCGAGTCGAAACACTCGTAGCAATAGCATTAGCCGTATCATGAAATCCATTGATATAGTCAAAAACAAGGCCTAAAAACACCACAATGACTAACATAACACCTAGATTAGTCATATTTTAAGACCACACTTTTGAGAAGGTCTGCAATCGATTCGCAATGATCTAACGTTGATTCAATATGTTCCAAGATCTCTTTCCATTTGATAATCTCAATCGGGTCTTTCTCGTGTTCGAACAAACGGGCTACTTCTTGTCGGTAAAGCTTGTCCCCAGCACTTTCCAGATGATAGATCTCTTCGGCTGCAGCTTGGATCTTGGCTTTTTTAAAGTGAATATGCCCCAGACAAGAGAAAGCCGCCTGAATTTGCTCTGCTGCCAATCCCACCAAATGGACAAGTTCCTGTGTTCCCAGTGAAGGTTTGCCCGTCCGGTAAAGAAGCATGCGTTCCACAGTGCCTTCGGCATAATCAACGATATCATCCAGAACCTGGGCCAACTTATAGATATCTTCACGGTCCAACGGAGTAATAAACGTGGAATTCAGTCGTTCTAAGATTTGCGAAGTGACATTGTCTGCTTCATGCTCAAACCGCTGCATCTGAGCAGCGTCTTCAGCTGAAACAAAATCTTGCTGCATAATTCCTTGGAGCCTATTAAGCGATTTAGTAATGATTTCGGTACTTTGGGCAAAAAGTTGATAAAATTTATCTTCTTTTGGTGACAAACCGAACATAAAAAATAACCCCCACCTGTAATTTTTCTTAGACCTCCACGGAAACAGCTTCATACAGACAAATTTCGTATCTTTTCAACATGAAGTACGAATATTAGGATATTACAGCTTCATTCCACGAAGTATTATATCAAATCTTAGTGGGTTTGTGTAAATTGTATGTTAAGTTTTTATCACTCGTACTCTATACCCTGATAACTTGTTAATGTTTCAATTTTTCTATTAAGGCTTGGCGAGCATCTGCCAGCATATAGATTGAACCAGTTACACAAAGCATGTCGTTTTCCCTAAGACAACTGAGCGCATAAATAACCGCTTCTTTAGGGTTTTCGATGCACGTTACTGGTCGGCCATGTTGTTCGGCCAAACTTCCCAGGGCCCGCCAATCCCCCGCACGTGGTGAATCAGGACGAGTGATGATGATTTCGTCTGCCAGTGGGACAAGCATAGTAACCACTTTTTCCCGTTCTTTATCCGCGAGCATCCCTAGACAAAGTATGAGGCGATTCCGTGTATAAAGGGGGATAGCCTGAGTTAGAGCCACAGCTCCATCGACATTATGCGCCCCATCCAGAAGGATTTTAGGCTTCAGGGAAAGTAGCTCTAAACGCCCCGGCCACTCTACCTCTCTCAATCCGGTATAAATAGCCTCTCGAGGAATACTAACCCCATAGTCACTTTTCAGCAATTCACAAACTGTCACCGCAGTGGCAGCATTGCTAAGTTGGTGTAAGCCAATCAAACTCAAGCGCAACTTAGAATAGATCGAGTGCAATCCGACCAGATCAAATTCCTGTTCCAGCTCTCCACTCCACTTGCTTTCAAAGCGAACATCTTCCCCTACCAGCCAAAGCGGAACGCCCATGGCTTTAGCTTGTTCACGCAACACGTGAATCACGTCTGGGTTTTCAGAAGCCGTTACCACAATCGAATGCGGTTTAATAATTCCCGCTTTTACTTTAGCGATAGAGACCACATCGGAACCTAAATAATCCATGTGATCCATTCCCACATTCGTAATGACAGAGATCAGAGGGGAAACCACATTCGTCGAATCGATTGCCCCACCTAAACCGACTTCAATTACAGCAAAATCTACTTTCTCTTCTGCAAAATAGAGAAACGCCAGGGCCGTACTGACCTCAAACTCGGTTGGATGCTCGAATCCTTCAGCAACCATGTTCTCCAAAAGTGGAACCACGCGTTTAATCACCTGAATGACTTTTTCCTTAGCAATCATCTGGCCATTAATTACCATGCGCTCACGCCAATCATGCATATGAGGCGAAGTAAACACACCCACTTTATGCCCTGCGCTCTTTAAAATACGCGCGATCATAACCGTTGTCGAACCCTTGCCATTCGTCCCACCCACATGTATCACGCGCAAGGTCCTTTCCGGGTTCCCTAACCGCTTAAGAAGTTCTTCAATACGCCCCAAACCAAAATTAATGCCGAATGTTGTCAGGTTAACGAGATATTGTAAGCTTGCTTGATATTCCTTTTCAAGATCTTTTTCAACCATCCGCTTTCCCCTCCTGCTCCCGTTTCCGACTAAAATTGACCTGCCCCCATAGGCACTCGAAGCTCACACCTCGAACTTCGTGCCTCATGTTAAACGTTTTGCTTTAGCTCTTGCAGACGTTCCTCTAAGGCGACCTTGCGGGCCAGCACTGCATCAAGTTTTTCCCGCTCTTTGACCACAACACTCGCTGGTGCTTTACTTATGAATCCGGGGTTATTAAGTTTCACTTCTAAAATTTGTTGATCCTGGATTGCGACAGAAATCTCTTTTTCCAAACGGGCTACTTCTTTATCCAGATCCATCAACCCTTTGAGGGGAAGATAAATTTCAACACCCTCCAAAACTGCACTAGCTGCTTGAGGAGGTTTCTCTGCCAGCGCTTCAAACAATTCTACACTCGCCCCTCCAGCCAATTTTAGGATATCTGCTTTTCCATCCACAAGCACCTCGCGTTGGGTCGCCTCTTGGACAAGCATAATGATCTCTACTTTCTGTCCCGGTGCCACCTTCATCTCCGCCCGAATATTGCGGATCGCTTTGATGCTTTCCATAAGCAACGTCATATTTTTTTCAGCCAACGCGTCTTGATACGCTGGTACGTCTGGCCACATCTGTAGCATGATGCTTTCACCCTGCACGGGGAGATTCTGCCAGATTTCCTCTGTCAAGAAAGGCATATACGGATGCAAAAGCCGCAAGGTTCCTTCGAGAACTTCGAACAATATGGATTGTGCAGTGTGCCGGGCTAACCCATCTTCTTTATTATAAAGGCGTGGCTTAGTAAGCTCAATATACCAGTCACAGAATTCATTCCAGATAAACTCGTAAAGCAATCGGCCAGCTTCGCCAAGATCAAAGTTTTCTAAAGCTTGCGTAGCATTCTCCACAGTCGATGCATAACGGGAAAGAATCCAACGATCAGCCAGGGTAAGTTCCCCACGTGGCCCTTGCTTGTAGTCTTCTAAATTCATCAGCACATAACGGGAGGCATTCCAAATTTTGTTTGAGAAATTTCGTGTTGCCTCAAGCCGTTCCGGATGAAAACGCAGGTCATTTCCCGGCGTATTGCCCGTAATCAGCATAAACCGCAGAGTATCTGCCCCATATTGTTCAATCACTTCAATCGGGTCGACACCGTTGCCCAGGGATTTACTCATCTTCCGCCCTTTGGCATCCAGCACCAATCCGTGAATCATGACTTTAGGGAAAGGCACTTCGTTCATAGACTCCATCGACATGAAAATCATGCGCGCAACCCAGAAGAAAATAATATCCCGGCCCGTCACCAACACAGACGTCGGATAGAACTGTTCTAATTCGGGCGTTTTTTCCGGCCAACCTAAAGTGGAAAAAGGCCAAAGACCAGAAGAAAACCACGTATCTAAGACGTCAGGATCTTGCTTCAGGTGGTTAGCTCCGCAGATTGGGCAGATTAGCGGATCTTCCTTAGTACAGATCTCCTTACCGCAGTCTTCGCAATACCAAACTGGGATGCGGTGTCCCCACCATAGCTGGCGAGAAATACACCAATCCCGGATATTTTCCATCCACCCCATATAGATCTTATCAAATCGATCCGGAACAAACTTCAACCGCCCATCACGGACGACTTCAAGTGCGGGCTTCGCTAGAGGTTCCATTTTCACGAACCATTGTTTACTAACCATCGGTTCAATAACGGTAGAACAACGATAGCACTCCCCAACAGCATGGGGATGGACGTCAATTTTGACAAGGACTCCTGCCGTTTTCAAATCTTCGACAACTGCTTTACGAGCGTCGAAACGATCCATACCCTGATAAGGGCCTGCATTTTCATTCATCTTAGCTTCTTTGTCTAAGACGACGATCTGAGACAAATGATGACGAAGCCCGATTTCAAAGTCGTTAGGGTCATGCGCGGGAGTAATCTTCACGGCACCCGTCCCAAACTCTCGATCGACATAGTCATCGGCAATAATAGGAATTTCTCGATCCGTAAGGGGAAGGAGCAACGTTTTCCCGATGAGATGCGTATACCGCCCATCGTCTGGATGAACCGCCACAGCCGTGTCCCCGAGCATCGTTTCTGGTCGGGTGGTTGCCACAATCAGAGTCTCATCACTATCTTTTACTGGGTAACGCAGATGATATAAGTTCCCTTCTCTGTCAACGTGTTCCACCTCGATATCGGAAATAGTTGTATGACATTTGGGGCACCAATTAATAATATAATTCCCCCGGTAAATCAACCCTTTATTATAAAGATCAACAAACGCTTCCCGAACCGCTTTTGAACATCCTTCATCCATTGTGAAACGCTCACGTTGCCAATCGCAAGAAGCGCCCAAGCGCCGTAGTTGCTGCGTAATTCGTCCACCATACTGCCGTTTCCAGTCCCAAACTCGTTCTATAAACTGTTCGCGTCCCAGTTCGTCACGACTCGTTCCTTCTTTAGCTAACTGCTCCTCTACTTTGGCTTGAGTAGCAATTCCAGCATGATCTGTTCCAGGAAGCCAAAGTGTATTGTAGCCCTGCATTCGTTTAAAACGCGTTAAAATATCTTGAATCGTGCTGTCCATGGCATGCCCAAGGTGAAGTGCACCCGTAACATTCGGCGGAGGCATCACAATGCTAAACGCTTGCTTCCCTTTGTTCACATCAGCATGAAAAAACCCGTTTTCTTCCCAATACTGATACCACTTCCCCTCCACTAAACTAGGGTCATAGGCTTTGGCTAGCTCTAATTTCTCTCTCATAACAACTTCTTAAGCTCCTTTTTCTATCTCAATAAAAAAACCTTTCATCCCGGTAAAGGACGAAAAGCATTCGTGGTACCACCTTTATTCTGAGGAACATTGCGTTTCCCAGCAGCGGCCTTTCTCTCTGAACGGTTCACTGACGCTATTCCTCACATTCTTTGAGTTAATTATGAATATTTTATTAGATACATTATACTCGGCAGAATAAATATTGTCAAAATAGGGTTATACCAATTGTTCACAAACTGTGAAAAGGTGCTTCATTCTCCCCGGTGAACACCAGCAGGTTCATGGAAGTTTCTTTATAACACTCCACTAGGAGAGAATCGACTACAGACGTTTTGAACGACCGAATTCGATGTCACTTGTAGTTTCGAAGCTAATTTCAGGTTATATTATAAAGCATCAAAATACGATCAATTTAATGTTAAAATAGCATAAAATCAATGTTAAGCAAACGTAAATGAGGAGAAATAAACACGTTATATTCACGAAATAAGTCGATATAAAGACAAATTCATTGGATTAAGGCGAAAAACATCAGTTTTAATTAAACTCCACAAGCAGGAATTTTAAATAAAACAGTGAAAATAGTTTAGTGGAAAAAGTAGACTTTAGCAGAATTTAAAACATCCTGCTTAAGAAATGGGGGGTTCTTTTAAGGCATAAATGGCCGGGTTCCAACGATAGAGACAAACCTCTCTTAATCCTAATAACAGGAGAGGTGCTGCGTGTCCATATTTCCAGCTTGCTATCTTCGTCCAATTCCTTTAGATGCTACTAAAAGAGAGGGGTATTTTATGTGTAAGAAAGTTCAAAGCCGATTCATGAGTATTACCGTTGTATCAATGCTGTTGCTCAGTACGGTTTTCCCGGTCACTGCTTTTGCAGATCAAGTTAATACTATTCCTAGCGCAAATATAACAGTATCGACAGATACAAATACCACTGGTACAACCCCCTTAGCTAACTCAACCAATGCAAATGCCTCACTTGCTACTTCAGGTGCAACGTCAGTTGCTCAAACTTCAACTAATCCTTTTACAATTGCTTTATTGGGAACATCAGACATCCATGGACAAATGATGGGCTGGGATTATTTCCAAAATAAGGCATCTACAGGGATGACCCGTTTGGCCACCTTGGTTGCCCAAGAACGCACCAAATATCCAAATAACGTTCTTGTCGATGCTGGAGATGAGATCCAAGGCACACCATTGGTATACTATTACGACACTATTGATACGTCTTGGATGGGCAGTACGACCAATCTCTATCCGATGATTAGCGCTTTCAACTATATGAAGTATGATGCTTTGGTCTTGGGCAATCACGAATTCAACTTTGGTCTGGATGTTTTGAAACCGCTTATCACACAAGCCAAAGCCCTGAATATGCCCTACCTATCCGCCAATACCTTGGAGAGCACAGCCGCCACCCCTGATCCTGTGACCGGGGATAATCCAACTTGGAGTGACATCAAACCATACACAATTAAAAACTTTACAGCTCCAGATGGTAGCACTATCAAAGTTGGTATCCTGGGTCTCACCACTCCAGACATTCCCTATTGGGAAAACTCGGCTCACTACGCAGGTCTCAAGTGGGGCGACATCGTCACAGAAGGAACCAAATGGGTCCATTATCTGAAAGATGATCCCAATGGTCCGCAGGTTAATGCCGTAATTGCTGCGATTCACTCTGGTGAAGGGGTTGCAGATCCTTCCACAGAAAACCCTCCGAACGAAAACGAAGTACTGGCTTTTGCTAATGCCAATCCAGAAGTGGACACGATTCTCTGCGGCCATACTCATGTTACTCTCAACCAACAGGAAGGCAATAATAAAATCTGGATGGTCGAACCCAAAAACGCCGCCACCAATTTAGAAGAAGTTGTAATGAACTTTAATAAAAATGCTGCTGGCAAATGGACTGTTGACCCGACAACAGAAACCGGAACTTCCCTAAGTGCTTCGACAAGTGTTTCAGAAGATCAAGGGCTTGTCAATTTAATTCAGCCTTATCACCAAGCAACATTGCAATATTTAAAAACTCCGGTTGGTACAACTACTGCTGGCTTCAATGCGGACGGTCAAACGATCAAGGATACCGCTTTGATGGATCTCGTCAACAAGGTACAAATGCATTATGGCAATGCTCAATTATCTGTGGCAGCTCCGTTTAGTCCAACCGCCGCGATTCCGAAGGGTTCGGTGAGCATAGCCGACATTTCCTCCGTCTATATTTATGAGAATTATCTTTATGCCCTGAAGGTTACCGGTGCTCAGTTAAAGAAATACATGGAGTTTTCTGTTGGCCGATATTACCAACAATATCAGCCCGGTGATACCAGTATTAATAAGAATTCAGCTGTTCCTGATTATAATCTGGATCTCCTGCAAGGCGCCAATTATACGGTCGATTTAACCAAAAAGGGCTTATATGATGTGAATGGTAATCCGATTTCAGATGGAGAACCGCGCATTTACAACATGGCTATTAACGGACAGCCGATTGCTGACAATACGTTGTACACCTTGGCACTCAATGACTACCGTGTCAACGGTGGTGGCGGTTTCCTCGCCGCGGCGGGAATCGTTACCCAAACAACTGATCCGAATGCCCCTGGTTACATCACCTATAGCTCTCAAGTGGCCTTAGGCCAGGACGGCCAGGTCCGTAGCCTAATGATGCAATATTTTCAAGATGTGGCTGCCGGGAAGATTACCGGTGATGGTGTAACCGGCACCAGCGTGACCCCGACCTGTGACAATAACTGGGCTATTGTTCAACCACGCTCATCTATTCCTGTTGGTACAGTAGTTTTTAGCAACGGCCAAGCTTTAGATTTAGGCTATGCCAATAATTCAGCTAATCAGCAGGAAATTAAACAAGATGTGGTAAACAGCAGTGGAATCTACATCATAACTTTTTCCGGATCGGTTGTGAACAATAATACGGGAGTCACGCTCACCTCAAATGAGGTCTCCACGCTGTTCCCTGCTGTCACTTATAAGGACGCAAAAGGAAACAGTTCGAAATTCTCTGCCGGAGATGGTCCGGAAATCAGTTCTAACTAAATCAATGACGTTCTGAAGGTTTCAGAGAGAAATCTCTCTGAAACCTTTTTTGACTCAACAGAGCAACCAGGAAAATAAGCTCTAAGTCGTTACATCCCTTACTATCGAGGGATATAATGTCAGCTTCTCCTCTGCGTGAATGCTCTAATCCTGCTAAGAATAAGCACGTTTTACACCAGTTACCTGTGCCGTCCATTCGTCTAAAGCCACAAGATCGTTGGGACCAAGCTCGATCAAAGCCGTTTTTCCCAGAGCCCGCACCCCCTCTTCCATCTCCATTGCCATTGATTTCAAGACATTCACCACACTTTTACTCGCCAAATTGATATCCAGTCGCTGCTTATAGGGCGAATTGTACCAGACCAATTGGGTTAACGGTTCCCAAGGAAAAACCTTATGGATTTGGCGATGAGTAAGGGCAAACAAAGGAACCGTTCCCAAATAGATCGCATCTGCCCCCAGGGCTATAGCTTTTAAGCATTCTCCAGGCGTAGCATACCCTCCCGCGACCACCAAACTCACGTCTTGACGAGCACCCTGCTCTCGTAAAAAACGTTCTGCGCGCACTAAAGCCAGTAAACTGGGGATCCCTAAATCATCACAGATCATTGGAGATGCACCGGCAGTCCCACCTTGGGCTCCATCGATAACAAGGACATCAAAGCCTGCTTCCAAACATACCGCCAAGTCTCTTTCTAAGCCACCTGTCGCCATAAGCTTAATAGCAATTGGTTTCCCGGCAGCTTCCGCACGCAAATCGGCAACATACTTTATCCAGTCCCAAGGAGTATTAATCCCCGCAATGACTGCCGTGGACACGGCCGATTCCAGAGGGGATATACCCATCAGTTTTTGCGCCTTTCCCTTCACGGCATTTGGTTCAATAGTGTAGGGCCCCATCCTTGCCCCCTGACCCATTTGAACTTCAATCATATCAGCCACGGCAATACCTTGCGGACTATGCCCCCAAGCGCTTCGGCTGATTTGCCAAATAAACTTTCCGGCCTCTTCTCTTTCCTCTTTCAAAAAAGGCCCCTCACCGGAATTGGTGGCCGTTCCGAGTTGTTTTGCCGCCCTAGCTAACGCTCGTTTAGCTTCTTCACTGAGGCCCACTCCGAAACCCATGCCCGAGATCATTAACGGAATTTCAATCTGAAGGGGCTTTACCGATTTAGGTCCAAGCGTTACCTTCATATCAACGGGAATAGTTGCCTCCTTTGGGAGACGCGCCATTTGAGCAGCGACAAACATTAGGGTATCGTAATGAGGCAATGGTTTAGGGGAACCAAGAGGCCGCTGGATGAGCTTCCCTCCCTCAGCCCGCAAACCAATTTCCAGAATAGTTTGTACCGACGTACGACGCACCGCACTCCAAAGTTCCATGAGATTTTCATGGAACTTGTCTTCGAGTAACCTTTCCACTACTAAACTAAAGAGCCGTTGAACGATCGTTCGAAAAAATCGTTTACCCACGAAAAATAACACACTTAATAGTATGACTCCAGCAATAAGTGCCCCCAAGGCTGAGAGAGCAACAACGAGCAGGGCCGTCTCTAACAACAAGGTCAATCCCCCATCTTTATTAGACAGTTTATTATTCACAATCTTGATGGGCATAGTCTATGCTGCTTGGACAATAATATACAAAGAAAACCCAACGACTTTCCTCAAAGAAGGAGATCGAAGGGTTAGTTTGCTCTGCGTTGTTAGACTGAGCGCGGTGTCACACAAGTCCTCTTATGCCTGACCCCATTTTTCACGGAAGACAATCTCTGCCATACTTTTGCGTGGACGCGGACCCCGTTCCTCGGCAGCGTAGCCCAAAGGAGTCATAGCTACCACCCGCACATTAGACGGAGCCTTTAAAGCTTCCCGAGCTTTTTCTTCGCTGAACCAACCCTGCCAGCATGTTCCTAAGCCTTGTTCCGTTGCGGCCAACAGCAAATGTTCCATTGCCAGTCCTGCATCAAGCATCATAAAGTCCTTACCTTCCCAAACTTCTGATTCGCTCGGCACAGCGCAGAGCACAATGATGATCGGAGCTGCCAACAAGGCTTTACGCCCGGGATTGCTTTCCAGCATGCTTTCAGCCAAGGCCTGCCGTCCACTCGAATCTTTAATAACAATAAAACGCCAACACTGCATGTTTTTCCAGGATGGTGCCAGTCTGGCAGACTCCAAAATATACTCTAATTTTTCCGGTTCAACGGGCTTATCCAGATAGCTACGCAAACTCCGGCGGGCCTGAACTATTTCCAGAAAGTTCATCTCAATCACTCCTCTTACTCTCTTAGTATTTTCTCTCTCCTGTAAAGTTTTATTCTCTTAAAACTTTTATTTTCCTGCTTTCGTCATTAAGGCACATTCAAGAAAATAACTAGTCAGTCTGCCAGTCTATTTTGTGTCATACTGCGTCGGCATGTGCCCCTAATAGCCCCGCTATGAGGGGCACATGCCTCCTTGTCTGACGCAAACTATCCAAGGCATCATGACTTGTTATTTTCTTTCATATGCCTAAGTTCTCAGGTGTTTCGCTATTAATATCCTCTGAATCTGATTCGTTCCCTCATAAATTTGCGTGATCTTCGCATCCCGCATATAGCGTTCAACCTTGTACTCCTTACAATAGCCATATCCACCAAAAATTTGCACCGCATCCGTCGTCACCTTAACTGCGGTATCGCTCGCATACATCTTAGCCATCGAGGCTTCCTTGCTATACGGGAGTCCGTCCATCCTCAAAGAAGCTGCCTGGTACACCAGTAGTTTCGACGCCTCGATTTGGGTTGCCATATCCGCAAGCATGAATTGAATTCCCTGGAAGTTACCAATGGGCTGTTTAAATTGTACCCGTTCCTGAGAATAGACAAGTGCAGCATCGAGCGCCGCTTCAGCAATTCCCAACGCCTGGGCGCCAATCCCGATCCGACCACAGTCCAGTAGGGACATCGCAACCTTAAAGCCCTGCCCTTCTTCTCCTAAAAGGTTTTCTGCAGGCACATAAGCATCTTCAAAAATCAGCTCACACGTCGCTGAGCCATTGAGACCCATCTTTTCTTCCCTTTTCCCGACTATAAACCCTGGCGTGTCTTTATCCACCAGGAAAGCAGTGACCCCATGTGCCCCTCTGTTGCGATCTGTGGATGCTATTACCAAATAAATATCCGCATACCCCGCATTCGAGATAAAGCGCTTTTTTCCATTCAGGATGTAGTGGGCTCCTCTACGCACCGCAGTCGTTTGCAAGCTGGACGCATCCGAACCAGCATTAGCCTCTGTTAAAGCAAATGCCCCGATGAATTGTCCTCTGGCAAGCTTAGGTAAATAGTTCCGTTTTTGCTCTTCTGTCCCAAAATAAAGAATCGGAAAACTTTCCACTGATGTATGGACCAAAATTACAGCTGTAGAAGCACATCCTTTGGCGATTTCTTCAATAGCCAAGATATATGATAAGAAGTCGGCACCCACTCCACCGTATTCCTTCGGGATAGAAATCCCCATCAGTCCAAGCTTACCCATCTTACGGATAGTCGTTAAAGGGAACTCATGTGTCTCATCAGTGATCACTGCTTGCGGAATAACTTCCTCCTGAACAAAATCGCGCACCATTTTCTGCATCATTAATTGATCCTGATTAAAGTGAAAATCCATCTCACTCCGGCCCCCTTCTGCGCTTTATGCTCCCCCGTGTATACCTCAAGCGGCTTTAAATCCTCCGTACTGCCTGCTACAAATCCCTAAGAACAGCATCAATAGTGTCATCTTTCCCTCTAGAAACTATTCTCGACCATTTCATTAAAATCCTGCCTGATTTCTAACTATTCCTTAAAACCCTTCCGCCCAAAATTTCACGCTTGCAAAAGGGAATGTTCTCTATTCTTCCCACCAAGGTCTTGTATCCCGCTCCTCGTTCTCATTCGTATTCTTTAAACTCGTCCTGTTCCTTGCAGACACTTCATTCCTAACTACGTCGTTCCTAACCCGCTCTGGCTCCCAAACTAGCAAAGGTTCGCTATCCCCTGCTCCCAAAGCTATCACTTTATCATCCTCGCGATCCCAAGACCATTCAACATCCGAACTTTTTTCAGGATTCCGCTTCCCTCTGCAAATTCCTTGGGACTCTGCTTCCGGACCCTCTAACCAAATTGGTTTTGGTTTAGTTTCTTTTTCGCCAAAATTTTCTTCTGTAACCCACTCGAACTCACTGCCGCCACGCTCATCGGAGCCATAACCCTCATAAGAAGGCTTAAAATACGATTGCCTCCCTCTTCCCTGCCCAGCACCCGCAACTACCTTTTTCGCACCTCCTATACCGACCGCACCTGCTACCAAGCCGATAATTGCACCTTCAGCAAGAATTTGGATAAACCCCCAGCTACGGATAGGTAAAAATAAAGCCAGTAAAAGTGTCCCCACTGTAACATAACCCGCTCCAGCGGCTCCCCCCATCCACCACATACCACTTTCTTTTGCCGTACGATATCCACCTACGAGACAACTTGCCATCAGCCCGATATCCAAAATCCGCGAGATACTCAAGCCCCCTAGCCCCATGGCACCCCAAACTATTCCTGCGAAAAGGGTTAAGACCGTAACCAGCAAGGCTATGGTGATTCCTCTTAAGAGGCATGTTCCCATTCTAAATTCCTCCTTTTTCAATTCACGACCTCCGAGCGCAGAAGATATTGTGCTTACTGACCCCTGTCTATAGATACGTTAACCCTGTCCAATACATTCCGTTCCAACATTCCATTATTATCCATTACCACTCTCGTTTTTCAAGAATATAGTGTAGCATGCCGTATGAAAAGGAGGAGTCCTAATGGATTATGCACGCTATACTGTACAAGCGGGCGATACGATCTTTAAAATCGCCAAAGCCTACAACGTCGAAATGGCAGAAATCATTCAACTCAATCATTTAAAACATCCTGATCGCATTTATGCAGGTCAAGTTCTTTTGCTACCCGTCCTGGAAACCCATGAACCTATTCCTGAGGAAATTCCCGAACCGAACTTTACATATGCCCTATGGCTCTACGAGGCTTATGCAGGTATTGATTCGGAATTAACTGCCATCACAACCTATCTTTATCAAGCCGTGCTTCTTGATCGACCGGAATTCGATGCCTTGCTGAGACCCATTGCCTATGACGAAATGCGACATCTTGAAAAATTAGCCCTTGCCTTACGCCATCTGGGTGTCGACCCTAGATACGGTTCCTTAAGCAGTGGACATTGGGTTGATTGGCGTTCCCGTTTTATCAACTACACGAGCGAACTTTGTGCACTTCTTGACCTCAACATTGCTGACGAGGCCAAGGCCCATCAGGAATATCTTGAACTCGCCCAAAAAATACCCGTTCCGGAAATTCAATGTATCCTGATGGAAATTGCCGCCGATGAGGAACGTCATTATCATCTCTTCTGCCAAGCAAAACAGCAATATTGTAGTGAATCCACACCTTACCCACCGCCACCGCCCTGTTCCCCCCCTCCGATGTATACCCCTATCGACGACTCAGAAATTCCGCCTGAAATACCTTCTCAAATTCCACCTGAAATGCCTCCCGAAATGCCCGGACCACATGATGGAGGAAAAGGTTAATAACTTCTTCTTTTCAGTTGATACTTGTTCCGTTATACTAGAAACTGCGTAATCTACTGTGCCACATCTTTACAGAATTCGGATGTCTGATGCCAGAGGTCAGAAGATGTCAACTCTCAGTAAACTCTGTAAAAGCTCAAAAAGGCCGTTGCGTATCCTGCGCAACGGCCTTTCTTTTTTAGTACCCTTAATAATTCATTCTCCGAACTAAAAATTAAAATAACAGGAGTGATTTGTTTGAAACTAATCAAAAGCCAATGGGCTGATCTTTCATTACTTTTAATAGCTCTAGTTTGGGGTTCAACCTTCGTCATCGTCAAATGGGCAATTGCGGATCTTCCCCCGCTTCCTTTTCTAGCGATTCGCTTCGCACTCGCCTTTATTAGCCTTTTACCTTTTCTCTGGTTCCAAAAAACACACATCTCCAAAAAAAACCTACTTAAAGGAGTGGCCTTAGGCTTCTTCCTTTTCTCAGGCTACGCTTGGCAAACGGTGGGCCTACAATATACAACCGCATCCAACGCTGGTTTTATAACTGGACTTTCCGTCGTATTTGTCCCAGCTTTGATCTCCCTGACGACACGCAAACTTCCACATCTCAGCCTACTCCTTGGTATCCTGAGCGCACTGATAGGACTTGCTATGCTCTCCCTGGGTGATCGTTTTCAACTCAACAAGGGGGACCTCATGGTTCTTATCTGTGCCTTAAGCTTTGCACTCCATATTTTCTTGGTCGGACGTTATGCCCCTGAGACAAATGCCACAGTTTTAGCCAGCGTACAAATCCTTACGGTGAGCATCTTAAGCGGTTTTTTTTCTCTGCTTTTACCTCACCCCCCTCTACATTTTAGCCCCGCTGCCTGGCTGGCTCTACTGGTGACCGCCGTTCCAGCGACCTCACTTGCGTTCTTTGTTCAAACCAAAATGCAGCAATTCACTACGCCAACCCATACTGCCCTCATTTTTTCCATGGAACCTGTATTTTCCGCCATTTCTGCCTTTTTCCTGGCTGGTGAAGTATTAACTCTCCAAGGACTGATTGGGGCCGGATTGGTCCTAATGGGCATGCTAATTGCCGAGTTTACTGGATCGAAAAACGAAATACCGTCAGAATGAAAAGAAGGTAAAAAGCCCCGCCTATAAGGAGACTGGTCGGAAAGATCACCCCGTTGCGTCGTAGAGAAAGGTACGGAATCAGCGCGGCTCCCAAAGCAAGCAACGCACTCCACAGAGCTAAGCTATCCAATATCCAGGGCGTAAGGGCAATGCCAAGAGCAGGAATCACAGAACTTTGAAATACCATAGCCCCAGTCAAGTTTCCCATGGCTAACGTATCTTTGCCCCGACGAATCCAGAGCACACTATTAAACTTCTCCGGCAACTCTGTTGCAATCGGAGTAATAATTAAAGAGAGGACAAAGACCGGTATGCCAAGAGACTCTGCGATGGGCTGCACTGCGTTGACAAAGCCATGCGCTCCAAGAACAATCGCAATCAAGGCCACAACAATTTGCACTATAATCATGGCTGTCGTCGGATTATTGGTCCGTCGCGCCATATAGAGCGGAGCCAAATTTTCTTGCTTATGCCCCCCTTTACTCGCACGTAAGGTCTGGATTACATAAATTCCATACGCGAAAAGGAGCGCCAAGGCCGCACTATTCTTGAGCAGTTGATTGGGCAAAAAGGATGCTAGAATGGCCAGTGTATAAACAATGAGGAAAAAGCCTAAATCACGTTGAACGATTTTAGCATCAAGCAGAAGGGGTAGATTCTTACGACGCAACAATAAGGCCGTAAGCCCTGTGATAAAAAAGGCAAGTGTTGCCAACATAAAAGGCGCACCAAGAATCGCTCCAATGCCAATATCCGACCCTTCTGTGCCCACTCCCCCGTTCAAAAAGGCCATTATAGGAACCATAGTCTCAGGCAAAGCTGTCCCGACAGCCGCTAGAATGCTGCCAACAGCTCCAGCTCCGAGCTTTAGTCGTTGCCCCAACCATTCGATCCCATTAGTAAACGCTTCCGCCCCGATCAAAATAATACCTAAACTCACAATCAGCAAGCCTATATCCTTCAAGCTTTCCTCTCCCCTCTTCTCGGATTATCGCCTTAGATTTCCCACTGTTCTCCACTCCCTCTAAATATACGAGCGTGGGACCTTTTTATGCTTGGGAACTTGCGTTACAACGCAGCAAACGCGCGAAACGCGCAAACGGGGACGGTTCTGACTTGCATGCAAGTCAGTGTGCAAATGTGTGCAAATGGGGACGGTTCTTAACTTGCATTATATGCAAGTTAAGAACCGTCCCCATTCTCCCGCAAAACGTTCCTTTGGCTCCTGGTTACTGGGAGAGGGTTACTAATTTAAACTCATCCCAGCAAATCTCGCACCCATTTCAAAGGCTTTTTCACAATCCTTAGGAAATTCTTCTTCCCGTCTTTTGGCTTTATGAGCTTCATCGAACGCCGTCACAATGTACTTAGAATAATCATTAAACTGATAAGTGTCTGTAACATATTGAACTTCAAAAGCCTCTAAAGCTCCGAAAATACTCCCTAACATATTTTCAGTTCCCTTCAGAACAGGAACGTAGCCCCATTCTTTCATCGTTTTTTCGTCTAAATTCATGGTGTAAATAAAGCCCATCGGTATTCTCCTCTTAAAAAGAGAAGAGTAGTTTTCATCATATACTAGGTACTGAAATGCCATCCGCTCTATGAATGACCGCATCTCACCGGTGACATTTCCGATATAGATAGGCGAACCAAGAATAATCGCATCGGCTTTATCAACTTTTTCAAGAATTGAGGTCAAGTCATCCTTAACTGCACATTTTCCGTAACTTTTGCCATCTATCAATTTACAGGCAAAACAACTTATACATCCCTTAAAATTGAGATCATACAGATGGACGAGTTCAGTCTTAGCACCTTTCGAAGCTGCCCCTTCTAATGCTTTATTCAGTACAATTGCGGTATTGCCATTTTTTCTCGGACTCCCATTAATAGCCAAAACGTTCATAACTTTTACCTCCATTTTGTATTCCTTTTTCCTTGACTGTTCTCTTTGAATTATATATGGTCTTAATACAAATGATAAGTATGTACTTTTATGTAAGATACTATACAAAAGGAAAGTAATAATGGCGAATTGGTCAACCACCGAATGTAACTGCCCTATCGTCTATACATTATCCGTTGTCGGAGGTAAATGGAAATGGATTACTCCATAAGTTAACCGAGAACATTGTGCTAAGATATGGTAAACTTAAAAAATGTTAAGCCAGCAGCAAAAAATTTTCCGTCTTGTGTGACACGAGCGCGACGTCTTTACGTAAGCAGAAGCAAACTTCCGTTTAAGCAACCAAGCCCAGACACGGGGCAGCCCACAAAAATGTGCGCTGCCGCCAGTGAACCAAGAATGGCTCACTGGCCGGGAACCCCGCTCCCTAAAGCCGGATGCTTAAACGGTCAGTTTGCTTCTGCGTCGTAAAACCGAGCGCTCGTGTCACACAAGTCCCTTACACAAAGTCCAAAACCTCTTCAATTGCTTCGTTCAATTCTTTTCCCCCAACTCCTGTTTCCGCCGAAAAAGGAAGGATCAATGAAACATCCGCAATCTCTAACGCCTTGGCAATAACATTCAGGTGTTTAAGCCACTGTCCGCGCGCAATTTTGTCAACTTTCGTCGCCACAACCATCGTCGGAACTTGCATAGTGCGTAACCACTGTTGCATTTCAATATCTTCAAAACTCGGAGCATGGCGAATATCCACGATTTGAATTACCGCACGCAACGTCTCTCGTTTCTTAAGATATGCCTCCATCATAGGACCCCACTGGGCATTAACCGTTTTGGCGACCTTAGCATAGCCATAACCCGGCAAATCAACAAGGAACCAAGCATCATTGACACCGTAGAAATTTAAAGTTTGCGTTTTTCCCGGTGTATTCCCGGTTCTGGCAAGGTTTCGGCGCCCTAAAAATTTGTTAATTAGAGATGATTTACCCACATTTGAGCGCCCGGCCATCGCAATCTCTGGCAACCCGCCGAGAGGGTACTGTTCGTATTTAACCGCAGAAGCCACATATTCCGCCTTATGAATTACTATCACGACTTCCACACCGGTGGTTCTTCCGGCCTCGAATCCGTAACAGGTATTCCTTCCTTGGCATAAACGGAATGCACCGGCAGCGAAACATCCCCCGGAACCTCATCCGAATGAGCCAAGGGTAAAAGAGCAAGTTTCAGTACTTCTTCAATCCGACTAACAAAGTGAAATTCCATTAATTTACGAACGTTCTCCGGCACATCTTCAACAAGGTCCTTGCGGTTTTCCTCCGGAAGCAGCACGACTTTGATTCCAGCCCGATGGGCTGCCAAAACTTTTTCCTTTACGCCACCGATGGGTAAAACATTGCCGCGCAAGGTTATTTCACCGGTCATAGCGAGGTCTGCCCGAACCGCTCGTTTGGACAAGGCGGAAGCCATCGCCGTGGCCATCGTCACGCCCGCCGAAGGACCATCTTTGGGAATAGCACCTTCTGGAACGTGAATGTGAAGGTCCGTTCTATCATAAAAGTCTTCTTCGATTCCCAATTCAAGGGCATAAGCCCGAATAAAGGTCCAAGCCGCCTGGGCAGATTCCTTCATGACATCCCCCAATTGGCCAGTTAACGTCAACTTCCCTTTGCCCGGCAATGGAGTTACTTCAACCGTTAATACTACACCGCCAACTTCCGTGAACGCAAGTCCCGTTACCGCCCCAATTTCAGGAGCCTTCGCCGCCACTTGAAAATGATAACGTGGTGCACCCAAGGCAGATTCTATATCCTCAACTGTCAAGGTATGAGGTTCCCATTCCTTTTTTACCCAGCGTATGGCTATTTTTCGACAAAGATTAGCCACTTGACGTTCGAGGTTCCGTACTCCAGATTCCTTCGTATACCCCTGAACCAGCTTAAGCAGAACCTCATCAGCCAATGATAAGACATCCTTTTTAAGTCCATGCGCTTCCATCTGTTTTGGCACGAGGTAGCGTTTAGCGATATTAACCTTCTCATCTTCAGTATACCCACTGAGGGTAATAACCTCCATCCGATCCAAGAGTGCACGCGGAATCGTGTGTAAGGTATTAGCGGTCAACACAAAAAGCGTTTGAGATAGGTCGAAAGGAACTTCCAGGTAGTGATCTGTAAAAGTACTGTTTTGCTCCGGATCGAGCACCTCCAGGAGTGCAGAAGCCGGATCCCCACGGAAATCTGACGTCATTTTATCGATCTCATCAAGTAGGAAAACTGAATTACGTGTCCCTGCAGTCCGAACCCCCTGAATAATCCGCCCAGGTAAGGCCCCGATATAGGTGCGGCGATGTCCCCTAATCTCCGCCTCATCACGTAACCCACCCAAGGACATGCGCACAAATTTGCGATCCAAGGCCCTGGCAATAGATTTAGCTAAGGATGTCTTACCAACCCCTGGCGGACCGACTAAGCAAAGAATCGGGCTTTTCATTTTAGGTGTCAGTTTGCGGATTGCCAAGAACTCCAGAATCCGCTCCTTAATTTTCTCTAGACCGTAGTGATCCTCGTTTAAAATATCTTCGGCCTTTTTTAAATCAATTTTGTCCTTGCTGGATTTCCCCCAAGGAAGTGCAAGCAGCCAATCAAGATAAGTGCGCACGACGGTGCCTTCTGCAGAGGAGGGAGGCATTTTTTCCAGGCGTTCAATCTCTTTGAGTGCTTTTTGTTCGACCTCTTTGGGACACTTAGCCTTGGCAACTTTTTCCCGGTACTCCTCCGCCTCAACCAACCGCTCATCTTTATCGCCAAGTTCTTTTTGGATCGCCTTCATTTGTTCTCGTAAATAATATTCCTTTTGGGCCTTATCCATCTGCTTACGCACTCGTTGACCAATGCGCCGCTCCAATTCCATGATCTCAATTTCACGCATTATCAGCTCTGTCAAACGTTCCAGACGCACCTCAACCGCCATCGCTTCCAAGATAGTTTGCTTATCCGGCACTTTAAGGTTCAAGTGGGAAGCAACGATGTCTGCTAATTGGCCTGGTTCCTCAACCGCTAAAACTGTTCCTAAGGTTTCGACAGGAACACGTTTACCGAGTTTGGCATATTCTTCAAATTGATGGGTCATGCCCCGAATTAAGGTTTCAATTTCCGGCGTGCGTGTTTTCTTTTCCTCAGCTAATTCCTCAACCCGCACCTTAAAATAGCGTTCTTCCTCCAGAAATTCAAGAACCCGCCCCCGCGAAATTCCTTCAACTAAGACACGCATGGTGCCTCCGGGGAGTTTTAAGAGTTGCTTGATTTCTGCTACTGTACCCATTTCATACATATCCTCTGCAGTTGGTGAATCAATCTCTGTCTCCTTTTGTGAAGCCAAAAGAATAATTCGATCGTCAAGCATGGCCTCCTCAATCGCGGCCATAGAACGTTCCCTACCAACATCCAAATGAATAACCATATACGGGAAAACTAAAATCCCACGTAACGGGAGTAATGGCAATTCGCGTTCTTTCATAACTAAATATCCCCCCTATTAAAAAATAAACGTGATCCGGCTTGCACCAAACCGTTATCCACAGACTAAAAAGAAGACACACTAGAGCTAGTGTGCCAAACTTATCTTGAACTATTCTAACATGTTTTGCCCCGTTCAGGCAAATTCGCCACTACGTTAGTTACCACTTTGTTGACTGCAAAATCCATGCGACTCAAGACCTCTTCGAGAGGAGGACGCAGTTCAGTCTTTTCAAGTTTAATTTCTGAAGCTAGAGACAATTCTAAAACTTGAGTGAGTTCTTCCACTGGTATAATCTCGATCTCAGCGCTGAATTCTGCAAAACGTTCTTGCCAGTTCTCCTTGGGAATCAGAACTCGTTTGCAGCCAGCCTGCTTGGCCGCTTCAATCTTAGCTGCAACTCCGCCGACGGGTTTAACTCGTCCACGGATGGAAAGTTCCCCAGTCATGGCAAGATAATTATCTACCTTTCGCTGACAAATTGCAGAGATGGTCGCTGTTGCAATGGCAATCCCCGCAGAGGGTCCATCGACCGGCCCTCCGCCCGGAAAATTTACGTGAATGTCGAAATTCCGAGGCTCAATCCCCATTTGCCGCCTTACGACAGTTAAGACATTTTCCACTGAACTACGAGCCATACTCTTACGTCGAGTTTTCTTCCCTTCGCTCCCTTGTTCTTCTTCCTCGACAATTCCTGTCACTAGTAGTAGCCCTGTACCTAAAGCAACTGGAAGGGCGGTCACTTCCAACTCCAGAAGCGCACCCATATTGGGTCCGTACACAGCAAGACCATTAACTACGCCTATACTGGCTTCACTTGGAACTTTTCTATCCGGCCGAGGCGCATATTGCCCAGTTGTCACCACCCATTCCATAATATCCACGCCAACTTGATCTAACTGATCGGTTAAAGCGACCCCAGCAGCTAACTGGACCATATTGACGGCCTCGCGGCCGTTTGCAGCAAACTGTTTGATGACCTCAAGCGCAGCCGAGGTAATAGGCATTTCCATCTTTGTCGCAGCCACTCGAGCAATTTCCGAGATTTCATCAGGTAGCAAACCGCGGAAATAGACCTCCATGCAGCGCGAACGAATCGCCGGCGGAATTTCTTCAGGACTGCGCGTCGTCGCCCCTACAAGGCGAAAATCCGCTGGGAGGCCATTTTGGAAAATATCATGAATATGTTGGGGAATATTAGGATCTTCGGAACTATAATAGGCACTTTCGAGACTTACTTTGCGATCCTCTAAAACTTTTAAAAGCTTGTTAATCTGAATGGGATGAAGTTCGCCAATCTCATCGATAAATAGAATTCCGCCATGTGCTTTGGTGACCGCCCCTTGTTTCGGTTGGGGAATTCCTGCCAAACCCATAGCTCCGGCTCCCTGGTAAATTGGATCGTGCACCGAACCAATCAAGGGATCGGCAATCCCCCGCTCATCAAAACGGGCGGTAGCCCCATCGATTTCTGTAAAATGGGCATTTTCCTTAAATGGAGAAAGGGTATTATGCTTAGCTTCTTCCAGGATTAACCGAGCAGCGGCGGTTTTGCCGACACCGGGAGCTCCATAAATCAGCACATGCTGTGGGTTGGGACCGCATAAAGCAGCTCGTAAGGCTTTAATCCCCTCTTTTTGTCCGATAATCTCATCAAAATGAGCTGGACGAGTTCTTTCGGACAAAGGAGTCGTTAAAGCAATCTTGCGCATGATTTGTAACTTTTCAAGTTCCTTACGTGACTCCCGTTCCACCGAGACTTTATTTCCCTGTTGAGTCTTGAGCATCCCCCAAAAATAAAGCCCGATAACAACGGCAAAAACCAACTGAACAACCATAACTATGCCACTGAGTCCATTCATATCCTCGTTTCCTCCCTGTCCTGAGCAATCTCATTAATGTTAGTATTGCCGCAAGGTGGAAATTAAAACATTCAGCGTGCTCCTACAAAAAAATAACACCGGAGAAGCTTATAGCTTCTCCGGTGTCTTACATCCGCAAGAGAGGTATTTTCTTAGCATAGAGTGTTAATCCACTTCATCTGAAGTATAGCCCAACCTATCTAAAGCTATACTAGCGACTCAATAGTTAAGGTGCAAACCTCACCTAGGCTGACTCTTCCTTTTTGCCTATTTTTACTTTATCCGTCATAACTAAAAGAGGCTCTTCTTTCTTCAAGACCACATCCTGGGTGATGACACATTTTGTAACATCATTGCGTGAAGGTAAATCATACATTACATTGAGCATGAGCTCCTCCACAATCGCTCTCAGACCACGAGCTCCGGTATTCCGGCGAATCGCTTCGGTAGCGATCGAGGAAAGTGCCGCTTCTTTGAACTCCAAAGTTACACCGTCAAGTTCCATCAACTTTTGATATTGCTTGACCAAGGCGTTCTTGGGTTCAGTTAGAATGCGAACCAAAGCCGCCTCATCCAAGGCCTCAAGGGTCACAATTACAGGTAAACGTCCCACAAACTCAGGGATTAGCCCAAATTTCTGAAGGTCTGCCGGTAAAATATCTTTCAGGATTTCGCCCATCTTAATATCCGTTTTGTTTTGAATATTGGCGCCAAAGCCCATAGTCTTTTGTCCTGACCGATTTTGAATAATCTTTTCAATCCCGTCAAAAGCTCCACCGACAATAAATAAAATATTAGTGGTGTCCAATTGAATAAATTCTTGGTGGGGGTGTTTGCGGCCACCTTGAGGAGGCACACTAGCAACCGTTCCTTCAAGAATCTTCAACAAGGCTTGCTGAACCCCTTCACCAGATACATCACGAGTAATGGATGGATTTTCCGACTTACGAGCAATCTTATCGATTTCGTCGATATAAACAATACCCTTTTCCGCTTTTTCTACATCATAGTCAGCGGCCTGGATCAATTTGAGGAGAATATTCTCTACGTCCTCACCAACATATCCTGCTTCCGTAAGTGAAGTGGCATCCGCAATAGCAAAGGGAACATTAAGGACTTTAGCTAGAGTCGAGGCCAGCAAAGTCTTTCCGGAACCTGTGGGTCCCAGCATAATGATGTTTGACTTTTGCAATTCAACATCATCAATTTTCATGCCCATATTAATCCGTTTGTAATGGTTGTATACTGCCACTGAAAGTGCTTTTTTCGCTTGTTCTTGACCAATAACATATTGATCAATAATCGACCGAATCTCTTTCGGTTTCAATATATCCCCGATTTCAACGCCCAAGTCATCAGTCAGCTCTTCTTCAATAATTTCATTGCAAAGTTCTATACATTCATCACAAATGTAAACGCCTGGACCAGCAACCAATTTCTTGACTTGCTCCTGGGTCTTACCGCAAAATGAACACTTTAGTTGATTTTTGTCGTCAGTGTACTTTGCCATCCTCTCACCTCTATACCTCAGATTTCCCCCCAAAGCATCAGTCTTATGCGTTCTGCTCTACTAAAAATTTGACCGTCTTCTCACTGACCAAACTTTGTTTGTAGAACCCGAGCTCCCCACGCGCAATGAGGGACTGTTTGAGCAATTGAGCATCTTGTTTATATTGCTCACTAAGTTTTTTAATCTCTTCGTTTACTTCGTCTTCTGTGACCTCAATTCCTTCTGCCTTGGCGATAGCTTCTAAAACTAAATCTGTTTTGACACTTTCCACGGCTTGAGGACGTAGGCGCTCTTGCATAACTTCCTCAGTCGAGCTGGTGAATTCATAATACTGTTCAAGTGTCATGCCTTGCTGAGTAAGATTACGACTCAAATCGTCCACTATTACTTTGATTCTTTCTGTAACCATCACTTCAGGGATTTCGACGCTGGCATTGTCGACCGCTTTAGAGATGACCGCTTTAAGCTGATTTGCTTTAGCCAATTCTTCAGCTTGCATCAATAATTTATTCCGCAAATCTGTTTTCAATTCATCCAGAGTTTCAAATTCACTGACATCTTTGGCAAATTCATCATCCAATGCCGAAAATTCTTTGCGCTGAATTTTCTTGATGTCTGTTTTAAAGACAGCCTCCTGCCCAGCCAGCTCTGAACTATGATATTCAGCAGGGAAGGTAACGTTGACATCAACATGTTGTCCAACTTCCACTCCAATTAAACCTTCTTCAAAACCAGGAATGAAGGTACCCGAACCAATCACTAATTCATAATTCTCTGCCGTACCACCTACGAAGGGGATACCATCTTTCAAGCCTTCAAAGTCAATAGTGACAGTATCTTCGTTTTCCACCGTACCAACTTCAAGGGTCACCAGGCGAGCATGTTGTTGCTGTTTGTTTTTCAATTCCTTTATGACCTGCTCGTCAGTTACACTAACTGCATCTTGTTCAATATGAAGACCAACATAGTCTCCGAGTTCAGCCTCCGGCTTAACAAGTACTTTCGCTTTGAAAATCAGATCTTTTCCCTCTTCGATTTGAACCAAGTCGACTTCAGGACGATCCACTGGTTCAATGCCACTTTCTACGACCGCTTCTGCATAGGCATTGCCAATCAAATGATCTAACGCTTCATCGTAAAGGGCTTCCTTCCCCAAATGAAGTTCAACCATACGGCGAGGCGCTTTACCTTTCCGAAACCCAGGAACATTAACCTTCTTAGACAAATTCTTCGCAGCTTGGTTAACCGCAACGACAAATTTCTCCGCCTCAACGGTAACTTCCAAGGCGACAATATTTTTTTCTGTTTTTTCTACTGAAACTGTCATATATTCTCCCCCTTAAAACACTATTTACTCTATGTGCAAGGCAGCTGTGGGATACTTCGATAGTCTTACCGATTTTTTAAGACTACAAACCCCTACTTAAGCCAAATACATCCCATTAATTCCCTTTTAGTTCGACACAATAACCTAGAATCTACCTAAAAGGGGGAACATTTCGTCCCCCCTTTTACGACTCAAGGTTTCATTGACACCTTTAAGGGCTAAATCCAACAAATTTATTAGCCAATTATACCAGACTTACTCCCCGTAATCAAATTGCAGAAGCTTATCTCTACTAATCCATACCAACATCGTCTTATTTCCCAGCCGTTCATTTTTACGATTTTTCCCAGCCGGATGATAAACACGCATAATCATTTTCTGCAGCCAAGCTATCCCCTGACCTTTGCGAGTGTTCGGTAAGTCCTGTACGTTAAACCCAAATCCTTTAACCCCACGATGAAGTAGCGTCTCAGCCACAAGAACCTTAATATTGTCATAAGTCGTATCTTCCGCCACATACCTGGCCAAACCCGGCAACGAGGCGCGAATTTGATGCATGACCTTGAGTGCAGTTTTCTGGATATCTCGACCTTTCGCTTGCAGCCGAATATTATCGAGATGGAGTTCCGCCACAGGGTCCCCTTTTTCAGCTAACAATCTTCCATCCTCGGCATAAAGGTTGGGGCCGTCATAGATGCTTTTCTCTAAACGAAAGATATTGGTGGCATCAATTCGTTCGACATGATGTTTCCGCGCATAATAATGCTCCCACTTTTCCCAGACCAGAAACGTCAATCGTTGCCCAAACTTCCAATCCGGAAACTCTAAAGGAACCAGGGGCAGCTTCAATTTTTGAACAATCTGTTCACACAACTGCGCCAAAGCCAAAATAGAGTTTTCACGAGCACGAAAATCTCCACCACCGTCATGCAAAACTACAATCGTGCCTTCATTTATGCCCTTAAGAATGCGCTTGGTGATTTCTGCCGGCGAACGCCGCACATCCCAGTCATGCCCTTCGGCATTCCATAACACAGCTCGCATCTTATGCCGCTTAAACCACCACCAAGTCATCAGGTTGAATGTCCCCCAAGGTGGGCGCATCCAGGTTATTTTGTTGTCTGTTAACTGTTCCAAAACACGAACGCTCTCCGTCCATTCCCGTGCAGTCTGCCAGGGGGAGGTAAACCAAGCATACCGGTGGCTGAGCGAGTGCACCCCGATCAGGTGGCCTTTGGCCTTCATCTGCTGAATCAGCTCCGGATACTTCTGTGCCTTTTCCGCCACCACAAAAAATGTAGCACAAACTTGGTATTTTTCTAAGACCTCAAGAATCCGTGGCGTAACTGCCGGATCAGGCCCATCATCAAAAGTAAGAGTAACACCCGGACTAAATTGGCGCTTCCAACTTCCAATTCCCCAGCGGTGTAAAAACAAATCAGGAATAACCGTATATAAAGCTGCTCCCCCCAGAACGAAACTCAAAAGCAGATATCCCAAATTCATGGTTTTCTCCTCAACATATAGTTTCCCAGTCTCGTCCCTGCCTTCATAACAATCATCCTATCCTTTGCGTGTTCCGACGCTTCTCTAGAAGTTGTAACATGCCCTCAACCGCTTGTTCGGCAGCCCGACCAGGTACCGCTTTGGAGGCTGCCCGACGCATCCGTTCCAAGTCCTTTGGATGTTTCAGAAGAGCGAAAATTGTTTTTTCCAATTCTTCTTCATCTTTTGCCACTCGTCCTGCTCCAATACCTTCCAGATAAAAGGCATTTTCCTCTTCCTGTCCGGGTATCGGCTTGAAAATAATCAACGGCAACCGTTTCGTCAACGCCTCAGAGACGGTTAGTCCACCGGCCTTCGTAATAATCATATCCGCAGCACTCATCAATTCCTCAACATTTTTTACAAATCCAAACCGCACTACCTGATTTCTACCCTCCTCGATAAAAGGGTCGAGCGCTTTATAAAGCTTCTCATCTTGTCCACAAACGATGATACTTTGCACGGGGAAAGTTGTCTCTACTAAAATCTTACAGATCCATTTCGCTCCCCCCAAAACACCATAAGCCCCTCCCATGACTAAAATCGTCGGCAGATGAGGCCTCATATCCAGCTTCTTCAATATTTCCTGCTGATCTAACTTCCATTCGAATTTCGGACTCACTGGGATCCCCGTAATCCGAATTGAGTTGGGATTAATCCCTCGCGCCACCAACCCATCACAAACACTCTCACACCCCACAATATAAAGGTCAACCCCGGGATGGATCCATTGGCTGTGCACAGCATAGTCTGTCACAATCGTCACCAACGGGACATTCAAGATCCCTTTAAGCCTCTGTTGCGCTAAAACCCCTGCCACCGTTGGATATGTACAAATTACAAGATCGGGTTGTAACACCTGGATTAATTTTACAAATTCGCGTCGACCCAAACCATTTAAAAACCGTTGAAACACAGAATTAGGAGGAATCTTGGACGTGCGGTAGTAAAATTTCCCCCACAGTTTCGGCGTATGTTTAATCAGTTCAATATATGTGTTCTTAATAACAGCATTAAACGTCTTGCTAAGAAATGCCCCAAAATCCAAATGTGTAATTTTAACGTTCGGTTCTTTAGAACGTAACGCCTCAATAATTGCTTCAGCTGCCCGCACATGACCGGCGCCAAACGACGCTGAAAAGATCAACACACTCAATTCCTCCACGTACAATCCTCCTTGTTTTAAAACTGTGCCCTCTTTTAAGAGTATAAGATGCCGCATTATTCTAAACAATGCTACGACCTAAGTCAGAACTTTTATGTGTTTCTAACCGGTAAGACCTTTTCGAGTGTCCTATTTATTAATCCATTTAACGATCATTATAACGTGAAATAGATGAATCGCCAAATTATGGAGGATAACTCTTGCCCTTCGGGGTAAAATACCTTCACGAAATGCAACCCCAATCTATCAAGAAAGGAGAACGAATATGATCATTGTTGTGATCAGAACCCTTATTCTCTACATGTTAGTCATCGTTGCCCTTCGTCTAATGGGAAAAAGAGAAATCGGTCAATTACAGCCTTTTGAGCTCGTCGTAATCATTATGATTTCCGAACTCGCAGCTATACCCAGTGAGAATGTTGGCATTCCGCTCCTTAGCGGCATCGTTCCCATCCTTGTCCTCCTCTTAACAAGTCTAACGTTGGCTTGGGTTTCCTTAAAAAGTGAAAAAGCCAGGGCAATTATTTGTGGCACGCCGAGCATCCTCATCCAACGCGGAAAAATCTTAGAAGATGAATTAAGAAAAAATCGTTATAACCTCACCGACTTGTTAGAAGAATTACGCATCAAAAATATCCCAAACATCGCCGACGTCGAGTTTGCTGTCCTGGAAACCAACGGACAACTGAGCGTTTTTCCAAAATCACAAAAAAGGCCCACAACTCCGGAAGATTTCCATATAACAACCCAATACGAAGGACTACCACTCACTATTATCATGGATGGCAATCTTAATAGTGATAACCTCAAACAAAGCAATAAAGACCTTAACTGGTTAAAAGGGGAACTCAAGAAACAATCAATTGACAAGATCGAACATGTCCTCTTAGCAAGCCTTGATTCTTCCGGGACACTCTACGTGCAAACAAAGCAGTAATTGTGTTAACTACCCTATAGAGAAAGTGAGGTGAACTCTGTTGCGTACCATTCCGATCATTGTGATCATAGTTGTTATATTGTTAGGCGGTTCCTGGACAACCTATCAGTATCTTCAGACAACGACCCAGGTTTTAGGGTCTCAGCTTGAGACGGTCGAATACTCTCTCTCCACCCATAAATGGGAGGCCGCGCAAAAAGAATTGCACACTACCCAACAACGCTGGGCTGAAAACAAAACTTGGTGGACCGTTCTCCTTGATCATCAAGAGATTGACAACATCGACATCAGCCTGAACCGTTTGGAAAAGTATATTGAAACCCAGAATGTTTCACTTTCACTCGGAGAAGTGTCGGTTTTGAAACTCCAAGTCAATCATATTTTCGATACAGAGCAACTCAATTTGCAAAACATCCTGTAACTTCCAATTTGCTCGGAGCTAGCCCAACGATTTCCTCAACCATCGACAGAATTCAAGCTAAAATAAAGAACTCCCCATCCACTAAGGAACGAGAAGTTCATCTAAGATCATTTTGTGGTGCGGGAAACAGGACTTGAACCTGCACGGTTACCCGCTGGAACCTAAATCCAGTGCGTCTGCCAGTTCCGCCACTCCCGCCTAAAATAGTAAATACCAAGGGACATCAAGTTTATAAGTATGAGCGTAAAACCACTATCCCTTTAGGGTAGTGGTTAGTTCACTAATAACTGAACTGAAAATTCAGTAAGAAAAGCTTCTCAATAATTATACTACTACTTATAGATGACTGTCCACTTTTATCCAATAAAACTTACGCCATTAAAATCACTGTGTCATACAAGTCCTAGACCCGGCACAGCATTGAGTGTCCACGCTGCAAAATCAGCGGCTAAAAAATGATAATACCCTGCCGTCGCGATCATTGCCCCGTTGTCCGTGCAAAAAATAGGGGGTGGATAAACCAATCGGACACTCCGCTCAAACATTGTCTTTTCTAAGGTTTCACGTAACAAACTATTAGCCGCAACCCCACCAGCCAATAACAGGGTCTTGACTCCCGTCCGCTCAATCGCCCGCAAGGTTTTTTGGACTAAAACGTCCACAACTGCCTGCTGAAAAGAAGCCGCTATATCCGAAACACTGAGGGTTTCTCCTCGCATGCGCGCCGAATTCAAGGTATTCAAAACAGCCGATTTCATGCCACTAAAACTAAAATCCAGACTATCCGACTCTAACATGGCGCGAGGGAACTTAAAGGCTGAGGCATCCCCCTCTTGAGCCACTCTTTGGATCTGGGGCCCGCCTGGATAACCTAACCCTAACGTCCGGGCCACTTTATCAAGGGCCTCGCCTGCCGCATCATCACGGGTGTGACCTAAAACTTGATACCGTCCGTGGGCTTCAAATAAAATGAGATGGGTATGCCCCCCTGAAACCAACAGAGCCAAGAGGGGAAACTTTAAATCCTGATGATGCAAGAAGTTCGCATAAATATGCCCTTCTAAGTGATTAATGCCCAGCAACGGAATTCCTGCTGCATAGGCCATTGCCTTCGCCCCAGAAACCCCTACTAATAAGGAACCTACCAAGCCAGGACCATAGGTCACTGCGATAGCCGATAAATCGGAAAAACCAAGCCGCGCATCATCTAAGGCCTGCTGCACGACCATTTGCAGATGAAGACTGTGTTCACGCGAGGCAATTTCCGGTACAACCCCGCCATACCTTTGATGCGTCACGATTTGAGAAGAAATGATATGGCTCTGTAAATCTGTGCCATTGACCAAAACGGCCGCGGACGTCTCATCACAGCTCGTCTCAATCCCTAAGATTACAACCCTCTTTTTCTGACTCCCCGTCACGTCACATACACTTCCAATCCCAATTCCGCCCACATAATCAACGCATCCTCCCCAGTATCCGCATAATATCCTTTGCGGACCCCGGCGATAGCAAATCCCAAACGCTTATACAAAGACTGTGCTGTACTGTTGGAAACACGTACTTCCAGCGTCATCCGCTCCATACCCTGCTCCAACATGTTCTCCATCACAGACCGCATTAAAAACTCCCCCCAACGCTGCCCCCGATAGTTGGGAGTAATGGCAATATTCGTAATATGCCCCTCATCCAGGATAAACCAAAGTCCCATGTAACCGATCACCTGACCGTTTAACTCTAAACAAAGATAACGGGCATACTCGTTATCTTTGAGCTCCGCCTTAAAGGCCTCCAAAGACCAAGGCGTAGAAAAAGAAGCTCGCTCGATTTCCAGAATGGCCTCAAGATCGGAGTTAAGCATGGGACGAACAAGCCCGTTATTCATGCTCTGCTCTCCTTAGTAACTCCTCTTTTTTGGCCCAATTAACCTCCGCCTCAGAAAAACGAATGTAGTATGGTTCCACTCGGTCCCCAACGCCCGTTTCTGACCAACGTTGCCAAACTGCACGTGCGGTATAAGCTCCCCGCGGTAAACTTACATACTCTGGTAAAATCACGGCTCGCTCACCTAAAGCAGCCTCAATTTGTTCCTTCGATTTTGCAACCGCATCTCCAACAAAACAAATTGGGCGATCCAGTTGCTTCAATTGTTCCAACCATTGATGTGTGGGCACAGCTTGAGGAACTGTTAGACATTCCGCTTTCTCTGCCCCTGGAGTCCAGTGATAACGCGCCGTATACCACTCATTTTTGCGTGCATCGAGAATAGGAACGATGTCTTCCGTTCTGCCCAAACCGGCCCAAGCCAGAGCATCGAGGGACACTACAGCTATGAGCGGGAGATTCAGAACTTGCCCCAATCCCTGTGCCGTCGCAATTCCTATCCGAATTCCGGTGAACGAACCCGGCCCTCGCACCACTCCAATCATATCTAAATCCTGAAGTGTCCAAGCTGTGGCTGTAAGCAACTGATCAAGCATCGGAATGAGACGCTCCGAGTGCGTCTTAGTGGTATGCAAAAATCCTTCGCCGACAAGGTGCCCATCTTCCGCCAAGGCCACGGCCGTAACTTTTGTCGTCGTATCTATTGTTAAGTATTTCATCGGACCCTCCGAATCTTCCTTTTTCCTATCTGTCGTACTCTTTTCCCTCTTGTTGCTTTGGCAGTCCTTCCTAACTGACTTAAATCATGTCTTTAAGACGAGACTCCCAAGTACAATTTGGGGCGCGAAAAATAATTTCACGTGCTTGTTCTCCACTGCCAATAATCTCAACCTCTAACCGATCGTCTGGCAAATAATCCTCTGCGATTTCAGGCCATTCAATTAAACAGACAGCATTCTCAACGAACGCATCTTCAACCCCAATCACTTCCGCCTCTTCTGGGCGCTGTAAGCGATAAAGATCCATATGAATCAAACGAAGCTGAGTTCCTTTAAGCTGTGCTATGTACTCATGTATTAACGTAAAGGTTGGGCTCGTCATGGGACTGGTTACACCTAACCCCTCGCCAACCCCTTGGGCAAAGGCTGTTTTTCCTGCGCCTAGATCTCCAATCAGAGCAACGACATCTCCGCCCTGCAAACGCGCTCCTAGTTGTTTTCCCCACTCTCGAGTTTGCTCAACCGTTAGACTTGTAACGTGATAATCCATGCTTTTGAAGCCCCTTAATCTTAGAGTATCTCTACAGTAAATTACAAACACTACCCTGACCTTTAACATTTTTAGTGTATCCCGTTAGATACGGAATAAAACTTTGCTAATTCCTTCAGCAACCAGGAATCCCATGAGAACTCATTGTCCTCATCCATCATCCCTGGTCTCAGGGTTTACAACCTTACCGTCAATGATCACGTAGAGCGGTCGGGAGGTTAAAATAAACGGATGTTCACTCCAGATGACAAGATCCGCATCTTTGCCAACCTCCAGGGACCCGATTCGATCGGACACACCTAAGATTTCTGCTGAATTAATAGTAATCGCCCGTAAAGCCTCCTCCATATCCATGCCTGCTTTACAGGCTAAAGCTGCACAGAGCGGAAGCTGTTCAATCGGAGTGACGGAATGGTCCGTCATAATGGCCACTTTAACCCCTGCTTTGGCTAATATCCCCGGAGTTTTAAACGATTTGTCCTTAAGCTCAACTTTAGAACGGTTCGTTAACAAGGGTCCAACCACAGCCGGATAGCCAAACTCAGCGAGCTCCTCCGCAATTTTATGCCCTTCCGTACAATGTTCAATCACCAAATCAACCTCAAATTCCCGGGCAATACGGATCGCTGTCATAATGTCATCGGCACGGTGGGCATGGGCTCGCAGAGGAATTTCACGATTTATCACCTTGAGAAGAGTTTCTAAACCCAAATCCCGCTCTGGAATCTTGTCAGAGTCCGTTTTTCCTTCTTCTAGTTTATCTCGATACACCTGCGCATCCACTAAGGCCTGACGCAGGAGTGCTGCCGTTCCCATCCGAGTCATTGGCATTTTCTTTTGTTCGCCATAAACCATCTTGGGATTTTCCCCAAAAGCCACTTTCAACCCAGCAGGATCACGGACAATCATCTTGTCCACAATTTTTCCGGCCGTCTTCATGACGACACCGGTTCCGCCAATCACATTCCCACTTCCAGGTCCGGTAAACACAGCTGTCACTCCACCCAAACGGGCATCACGAAACCCCTCATCTTCTGGGTTAATTCCATCAATCGCCCGCATGTCTGGGGTCACTGGATCCGTCATTTCATTAAGGTCTTCCCCTTCCCACCGATAGATTTCTTCGCCAATGCCGACATGGCAATGCGCATCAATAAACCCTGGTAACACTAAACAGCCCAAAGCATCGATCACCTCTGCCTCGCAAGGAACGTTCACCTCTGAATCTTCTCCAAGCGCCATAATTTTTGTTCCCTCGATCAGGATATTGCCTAGAAATTCACGTCCAGTCATCGTTTTAATCAGACCGTTTTTAATCAAGAGCTTTTTCATTGTTGTTCACCTTTACTTCCCCAGTTTAATAATAAAATCCCGCACGTAACGAAACCTCCGCCAATCCATTGATCCCCTGTAGGATACTCCTTAAGGAAAACGGCTGCCATAATAAACGTCATTGGCAACTCGAACGTACTAAGAATGGCCGCTTGATCAGCCCCCAGTCGCTCTATCCCCACCAGAATCAGATAAAACGGCACAATAGAAGCCACAGTAGCCAGCAGCAGACCGGTTTCCCATATTTGAGCATTCTGCCAAGGAATACTCAAAATATCCCCCTTCAAGACAATCAGCAATGCCAGGGCACAAACCCATTGGGTATAACACATCGCGACTAAAGGAGATACCTTAGCCAAAACAAGTTCTCCCACAATATTAAAGACGGCGTAGGCCACGGCCGCAGCAAATCCTAAAATAATGCCAACCCAAGCAACGCCACTCACTCCCGAAAAGATGCCGCTGGCCAGCGTCGTTCCTGCCAGAGTTAAGAGAAAGGCTACCAGCTCTTGCCGACCAACCCTTTTGTGCCAAATCATAACCCCCGCCGCTAAGACCAGCGCCGGATAAAGATAAAGCAGTAAAATAGCCACAGAAATTGGCAGAAACTTAAGGGCGTAGGCATATAAAAGGCTCGTTCCCAAGGCCCCAACGGTACCTTGAACGGCGATTAGTCCTAAAGTCCGAAATGACACTGAAAAGATCTCACGTTTAAAGGAAATTGCATAGATAAAAAGGAGTAGTGACGCTAGCCACGATTGCAAGGCAATCACCTGAATAGGATTCAATCCCAAGCGATACGCTCCCTTAACCAATATCGACATTAAGGCATAGCCAATTCCCGCAATCAGGACTGCGCCAACCCCTTGCAAACGTCTTTTTCGAACGACCTGCACGTAAGCTGACCCTCTTTTCAGAAACTATTAACGTTTTGATTATGCTCTTAATTCACTGTTATTCTTCGTCCTTAAACCGAACCAGTGGGCAATAGCTCGCGCATGGAAAGACTTACTCTTTCTCGTGCCTTATCAATTCCAAGCACGCGCACCTTAACAATGTCTCCCACAGCAACCGCTTCCATAGGGTGTTTGATAAATTTATCCGTCAGTTGAGAAATGTGAACAAGTCCGTCATGCTTGACCCCGATGTCCACAAACGCTCCAAAATCCACGACATTACGCACCGTTCCTTCTAAGACCATCCCTTCGCTGAGATCCTCCAAGTGCGTGACATCCCGCCGCAGTAGTGGTCGCGGCAAATCCTCCCGGGGATCTCGCCCCGGTCTTTGCAGAGCATCCAAAATATCTCGGATCGTAGGAACCCCGGCACCAAACTCATTGGCAAGTTCTGTCGGCTCTAACCGGGCAAGTTTTTTACGCACTTCAGCGAGATGATCTCGCAAATCCCCGGTAGTATGGCCGATTTTTTTCAAGATATCTTCGGCGAGCTGATAGGATTCCGGGTGGACTGGAGTATTTTCCAGAGGATTAAGCCCATCGGGGAGACGAATAAACCCCGCACACTGGATATAGGTTTGCGCTCCCAGCCGCGCAATTTTCTTGAGCTGATCGCGATAGCTAAATTTGCCAAATTCGTCTCGCCAAGCCACAATATTTTTAGCGACCACTGGCTTTAAGCCGGCTACATATTGGAGCAGAGACGCCGAGGCGGTATTTAAATCCACACCGACAACATTAACACAAGATTCTACGACACCGTGCAGAGATTCTTCCAACCGCTTAGGCTGAACGTCGTGCTGATATTGACCCACGCCCACGGCTTTTGGTTCGATCTTCACCAGTTCTGCCAGAGGATCTTGCAACCGCCTTGCTATAGACACTGCGCTTCGTAAAGAGAGATCAAATTCAGGAAATTCTTCGCCTGCTATTTTTGAAGCGGAATACACAGACGCCCCAGCTTCGCTCACTAAAATAAATTCAGTGGCAATCTTATCTTCCCGAATCATTTCAGCCACAACCTCTTCCGTTTCCCTGGAGGCTGTACCATTCCCAATGGCGATAATATTGGCGTCAAACTCGGCAATCGCCTTGCGCAAAATAGCCTTTGCTTCTTCTCGTTTGTTCTGTGGCGGGTGCGGATATATCACGCCAACCTGAAGGAGCTTTCCAGTCTCATCCACAACCGCCCACTTACACCCGGTCCGAAATCCTGGATCAAGCCCCAGGACCATTTTGCCACGAACTGGTGGCTGAAGCAAAAGCTGGCGTAGATTGGCAGCAAACACTTTAATAGCTTGTACTTCTCCTCGATCAGAAAGTTCAGCTCGTACTTCCCGCTCAATAGACGGCTCAAGCAAGCGTTTATACGCATCCAGAGCTGCTTTTTGGACCAAAGGAGCACACGGACCTGTTTTGACATAGCGCAGTTCAATAATCCTATGTATTGTCTCTAGCGGGGCTTCAATTTTTACAGATAAAAATTCTTCTTTTTCGCCACGATTCAAAGCCAGAATCCGATGCGGTGGAATCCTGCGCACAGGCTCCCGGTAATCATAATACATTTCAAATGGGGAACGCTCTTTGACCTTCTTCGGCACAGCAGCCGCCACGACATCCGCAACGCGCAAGGTTTCTTCTCTGATCCGTTTACGTAATGCCGCATCATCTGCGATGGTTTCCGCAATAATATCCATAGCGCCAGCCAAAGCTTCCTCCGTTGAATTCACATCGAGCTCGACATTTAAATACTTACTGGCCTCTGCTTGAAAATCTCCTCTGCTATACTGTGCTAACAACCACTCAGCTAATGGTTCCAAGCCCTTCTCTTTGGCAATAGTTGCCCGCGTCCGACGTTTCTGCTTGTAAGGCCGATAGAGATCTTCGACATCTTGAAGCACGGTCGCTGCCTTAATTTGAACAGCCAGTTCTTCAGTAAGCTTTCCCTGTTCCTCAATGAGGCGCATGACCTCTGTTTTTCGCTGTTCCAAACGTCGTAAATAATCTATGCGTTCCACAATATCACGAAGCACATTTTCATCGAGTTCCCCGGTCGCTTCCTTGCGGTAGCGGGCAATAAAAGGGATGGTATTTCCCCCATCCAATAAATTAACAGCCTCTTGCACTTGAGTCGTCTTCAAGTTAAGCTCCTTGGCAATGACTTGAGTAAATTCCAAGGTCTAAATTCCTCCCTAAAATCGATTGTAAATTTCTTGATAAGTATACGCTATCTAGTATACCATTTTCCAGCAACTGAGGAAAACTGCTTTGCCTTATCACAGGCTTGAGTTTAAAAAAGAGAACCTCTGTTGAAGAATCACCAGGCATATCTGTTTGGATTTTGGAGAACTTAATGCTATTGATGATAAAATCAATAATCTCTTAGAACCCCTTAACAAATAATCACTAGAAAACAGGAGGTATCATTAATTATGAAGAGGTCTAATTCACATCTATTTAAGCATACTATTGCGAGTGAATTCCAAGTGCCCTCTGGTGCAGCTCGTGTTCCCAGTATCGGGGGAAAAATGTTCCGTCGCACATCTGAAAGCGCCGGTACAATTCATTAATCCGCCTGGCAACTACCGAAAGGACCAGTTTAAAACTGGTCCTTTCTTATTTTTTCACAATGAGAGAAAATTATGACCAGCACCACTATACGAATTGCGCTAGCCATCGTTTCGATAACTTGGTATGATAAACACTGAGGAGAAATTATTTCCAATACCCTAAGAATTAGGATATATTACTTAATGCTAAAAGCAAAGGATTGTGGTTATTGATGTTTCGCGCAAAGATACTAGCCCTTCTTCAACTAAGCGCCCTTGTTCTAATCGGCTCCATTCTTCTTACTGGCTGTACGCCGACCCCAAAAACGACTACTCAAGCTCCAACTGAAAAACTCAAAACGATTAATGCCTCATATGTCTCTCGACCCATTAACGTCCCTTCCGTTGTCGCCCGAGAAAAAGGGCTGTTTGAAACCGAGTTTGCTAAAGACAACATCGCCTTTCAATGGCATGATATTACAGACCCCAGCAACCAACTTGAAGCCCTTGCTGCCAAATCACTTGATTTTGCCAATAGTCTTAATTATGTATCCGCTATTTTAGCGAAAGCTAACGGAAACGACATCAAAATTGTTTCCTCCTATTCCCGCTTTCCCAAAGGAATATGTCTGGTCGTCAAACCTGACGGCTCCATAAAAACAGTTGCCGACCTCAAAGGAAAGAAAATCGCTTTGCAAAAGGGAACCATGTTGTACGAGATGTTAATCCGAGCTTTATCCGAAGTAAATCTGACAACCCAGGACATTGAACTTGTTGATATGGATTCGACCGCTGCTGCCTCTGCGCTTGCGGCAGGGCAGGTTGATGCCACCATTCTCCCTGAACCCCTGCTTTCCAAGGCTGTCGCTGCTGGTAAGGTTCAGAAATTACGTTCAGCGGAAGGATTGATCCCGGGCTTAACCGTCATTGCCGTGCGCAGCGACTTCGCTAAGGCACAGCCTGAAATAGTGAAACGCTACTTACAAGTTCACAAGGCCTCGCTCGCTTGGAGTCAAGCCAACCTCGAAGAAGCATTAACGATGACCGCCAAACAAAATCAAATGGATCTCAAAGGAGTGAAGGCCCTTTATCCCGAGTTTAGCTTTGATATGAGTCTCAATCAAGTGCAAAGCGATTTACTAAACTCTGCAACCTTTTTACAAAAAGAGGGCATGATCCGTCCCAACGTAGACATTAATAAACTTGTAGACGAGCTCGTCGATCCCAGTTACCTTCC
>JARLHV010000045.1 GCA_031292055.1 Desulfosporosinus sp. | reverse complement strand
GCCCAAAAGTTTGAAGACCTACTTGAGGGTAAGATCCAGGTCAAATTTCTTGAAGAAGTTAAATAGGTAGGGATCTACTGAAGAAAGCTTAGATTTGGGGCTTAGTGTTGTAGGGTGAAACGGAAAGTTTTTGTATTTCAGCTGATGTGCTGAAGATAGAACCGGAGAGAGTTTCAGTTCAACGGAGCGAAGCTAAGGGAATCTTAGGCTTCGCTCCTTTTTTTCATAGAATTGTCTGAGCTGAGTGTTATGCTTTAAGCAAAGTAAGCTATGCAAGATAGGCTATCAAGCAGAAGGTCCGTGCTAATAGGGTGAAATATATAGAATATTGTAAAAAGGAACAGTTGTTGGCAGGGTTTTACAGAATAATGAAGAATTTAGGCTATAGAAAGTGTTTGCAGTTATATGAGCTAATAGAAATAGGAAGCCAGATTTTCTGCTCACGGGTGACCCACGTAATAAAAAAGTTAGAACTCAGCATGTCGAAGGTATACATAAAAAGAAAGCTGAAGCAGCGAACCAAATTGGCGCTAATAGTTGTCCTAAATGTGGTGGGGAGTTAATCGCGAGAAAGGGTAAATATGAGATTTTTAAGAGTATGGAAATTATTGCAAGTGTAGGTTTACGATTACCAGCTAGGCAATGAATTCTGATTTCGGTAAAAGTGGAGTCAATAGAGTATAAGTATTGATGAATGTCTATCCTGCGTGCTCATGGCAACAATTTGTGGTGCAAGCAGGAAGCCTTAATCAGTCTATATCATCGGGCTCAAATGCACCAAGAATTTCGAACCTATGCGTAGCAAAAGTATCTCACGAGGGCAACGTTTCCATTCACTTGATGGTGTGGCACGAGGTGCCACATGGGGTTCTAAATGCAAAGCTGGCATTATGCACGAGGAGGATGTAATATGAAAATTTCGTTTATTGATATCCAGAATTTTCGCAAGATGAAGCAGTGCCGAATTAATTTCAGCGATACGAAAACCTTGTTTGTTGGAGCAAATAATAGCGGAAAAACATCTGCAATGGATGCTTTAGGCAAATTTTTGGCTAATCGGAACTTTGTATATAATGACATCACTTTATCAAACCACGCTATAATAAAAGCGATAGGAAATGAATGGGAAAAGAAAGAGCGTGAGGCACCGGAAGATATCAGTAAATGGGAAGATATTTTGCCGGTACTGGATATATGGATTAATGTTGCTGAAAATGAAATTCAATATGTTGCACACATCATACCAACCCTTAAATGGAGAATGGGCATTTTAGGTATTCGCTTTCTGTTGCAGCCCAAAGAAATTAGTAATTTGTTTGTCGAATATCGTAAAGCATTTGATGAGGCGAGGGTAACAGAATCATTAAGCAAGAAGTCGAAAATTACTCTTTGGCCAAAAGATTTAAGCGATTTTTTAAAGAAAAGGCTTTCTACGCAATTTACTTTGAAAGCCTACATGCTTGATCCAGATAAATCAAAGGACGTCGTTCCGCAGAAAACGGTATATGGAATGGAATGTCTAAATCAAAACCCTCTCGCGGGACTTATAAAAATAGATATGATTGAAGCGCAGCGCGGATTTTCTGATCCAAATCATACGAGTACAACAGATGAAAAAATAGGGGGAAATCTTTCTACTCAGCTTAGATGTTATTATGATAAACATCTTGATCCAGAAAAAACACCTACGCCCGAAGATTTAGAAACGCTGTTGGCGATGGAAAATGCAACTGATGTTTTTAACCGAAATTTATCAGGCAAGTTTGCTTCAGCAATTACTGAACTTGAAGGGCTTGGCTACCCAGGTGTGAACGATCCGAAAATTACTATCACTACGAAAGTTAGCGTTACTGAAGCATTAAGGCATGATTCAGCAGTTCAATACTCTCTAAATAGAGCCGGTACTGACGAAATGAAATTGCCCGAAAAATATAATGGCTTGGGATATCAAAATCTCATATCTATTGTTTTTCAGCTTATGCGTTTTCGGGATGATTGGATGCAGGAAGGTAAAGCAAAACTTGAGCAGGAAACTGAGAAAAATCACAAAGAGCCCTTACACTTGGTTTTGTTGGAAGAACCAGAAGCGCATTTGCATATGCAAGTGCAACAGGTGTTTATACGAAAGGCTTATGATGTGTTGAGAAATCATAGTTTTATACGAAAAAATCCTAGTTTTGCGACACAACTTGTAGTCAGCACACATTCAAGTCATATTGCAAGAGAAGTTGCATTTTCGGATTTGAGGTATTTCAAACGTATTCCTGGATCAACGGAGTGTTGCGTCGCAACAGCAAAAGTTATCAATCTTGCAGATGTGTTTGGAATTGGAGATGAAACTGACAAATTCGTAACCCGATATTTACAAACTACGCATTGTGATCTTTTCTTCGCAGATGCAGCCATATTGGTTGAGGGTTCAGCAGAAAGTATGCTAGTCCCTCACTTTATACGAAATAGATATCCAGAGCTTAACCAGCGATATATTTCCATATTAAGTATTAATGGAAAACATTCACATAGGCTTAAACCTCTGATCGAAAAATTATGTCTGACGACTCTTGTTATTGCTGACATAGACTCAGCTGAAGCTACCGGGCACCATTCGGCTGCACGACCTGAACGTGGAAAAGGATTGATTAGCGGAAATTTTGCTATAACTGATTGGTTGCTCAATGAAAAGTCATTGGATAAACTGTTGGATATTCCCTCTGATAAGAAAGCTATAGTGAATACAGAACCACATAAATATTCTATTCGAGTTGCTTATCAAACACCAATGCATGTGGATTTTAATGATGAAAAAAAGATTGAAGCAATATCCAGAACTTTCGAAGATTGTCTTGTTTATACGAATCTAGCGCTGTTCCAAACGAAAAGTGGAGATGGGATTGTTGAAAAGGTTCACGGAATAATTGCCAATGCGAAAACATTTAATGAACTGCATATGCAATTGTATAAAGTGCTTAGAGAAAGTCAGTCCGGTCAGAAGGCAGAGTTTGCCTTGGATTTGATATATTCATTTGATCCAAATGAAATCATTATACCGCCATATATAGCGGAAGGATTAGAATGGCTTCAGTTGCAGTTAAGATCGGAAGAATAGGGAGGTGGAGTATATGGAAATCCCAATTTCGGAAATTGATAACCATGTGGATGATCATGTGGACAGAGAGATAGAGCTGTGTTTTGATAAGGCTTCGCCAACGAGTTTCTTTACTTTTGCAGGTGCGGGCTCAGGAAAAACTCGAAGTTTGATAAATACGCTAATTTATCTTGATAAAGAAATGGGCGCTGATTGGATACGCTCTGTCTACAGGGTACCGTATGTAAATGAAGGTCAGGTCTTTTACGCTCAGTAAAAGGATACCAGGTCCTGAGTGCTTGGTATCTCTAGGATCTAGAGGATGCAGTTTTGGTCAGTGCTCCGAACAATATTTTCTGCAGTACAATCTCATGGAAAAATATCGAAATTGCTAGCTAATTTGTTAGATGGCTGGCTAAGCATGGTTAAACTCAAATAACACCAGTATGGAAGAGCACTCTTCCTACACTGATGCTTATATAGGTTCTTTTTACTGATTAAGGTTTAGTCCGTCAGTCTGTCCGTCCTATTTTTCCCTGGGGAAAGATGATCTTGCGCTAGTCCTGGTCATTTGCCTGAGCCGCCAAGAACCTTGATACCCTCAATACTTAACACAAATAGAGTCTTGTGTTGTAATAATCCTAGCATATTCCTGCTAATATTGCTATATTTTATTCCTATTTTGTCTATGGCTACCATCGAAGTGAGCGTGAATCGAAAACACTATCTTTGGTGGTATACTTTTAGGTGAGCGTTGGGTACCATTTTGGTACCCTTTGAAGTGAGCGAATCCACGCTGATCTCCTCGCTTATTCAAAACAAGTTGCTATTATTACATATACAAATGCAGCCAGCGACGAGATATCCCGAAGATTGCAGTATAAATCGATTTTTGCAGTATCAACGATTCATAGCTTTTTATGGGAGCTTATCAAAAATTATCAGCTTGATATCAAGGAATGGATTAGAGCAGAAATTATGTCTGACATTGCGGATTTAGAAGATAAGCAATCCAGAGGACGTGCGAGTGCAGCTCAAATAGAGCGTGCAGAGAGAATTGAAAAGAATAAAGCACGGCTTGCAAAATTGAATACTATTAAACGGTTCTCTTATAATCCTAATGGTGAAAACTTTGGTCACGATTCGCTAAATCATGCCGAAGTCATCAAAATGGGTTCTAATTTCATTGCGAAGAACGAAACCATGCAGAAAATTCTTGTGAGCAAGTACCCGATTCTATTGATTGACGAAAGTCAAGATACAAAGAAAGAGCTTATAGATGCCCTGCTTACATTGCATGAAAATGATAAATCGAGTTTTATCATCGGGATGTTCGGTGACACAATGCAAAAAATATACATGGACGGCAAGGACAATTTAGCCGTCTGCATACCCGATAACTGGGTAAAACCAACAAAGGTCATGAACCATAGAAGTGCTACTCGTATTGTAGATGTAGCTAACTCAATTCGAAAAACTATTGATGGACAGAGACAAAGGCCTCGATCGGATGCAGAACGCGGTACAGTTAGATTATTTATTGTAGATTCGTCTGCGAACAAACCATCTATTGAACATACTGTAGCAAAAATCATGGCAGATGAAACTGGCGATAGCGAGTGGTTGAAAAGTAGCGAGTGCAAAAGCTTAATACTTGAGCATCATATGGCTGCGACTCGCTTAGGTTTCTTCAATTTGTACTCGCCTCTTAATGAAATAAAATCTTTTGATAATGCTTTACGCGATGGCACTTTACCAGAGCTATCGTTTCTTGCAAACACTATTCGTCCTTTGATTAAAGCGCACCATGATAATCAGGATTTTGAAATTTCCAAAATCCTGCGTCAAAGTTCACCATTATTGGACAAAAGAGCCTTTGCTGTTAAAAACGAGAAACAATCTGAACTTATTGTAACTGCAGAAAAGGCAGTAAATACTCTATTTTCTTTATGGAATAAAAATAAAGTACCTTCCTGTATTGATATTTTGCAATCGGTTTATAAAAGCGGACTGTTCAAGCTAACTGACCGCATGGAAGAGACATTGGTAAATCCTACAAAGGAATCTTCAGACGAAAAGATTTCAGCTTTGCGTAACGCCTTAGCAGCGCCATTTACACAATTAGAACTATATGATGACTATGTAAGTAGAAATACTCAATTTGCGACACACCAAGGAATTAAAGGGCTGGAATTTCCACGAGTCGTTGTTATTATTGATGATGCCGAATCCAGAGGTTTTTTGTTCAGCTATGAAAAGCTATTTGGAGCAAGTCCCAAAACAGATACAGATTTGAGAAACGAGAGGGAAGGAAAAGATACGAGTATTGCTCGTACTACCCGCTTGTTTTATGTGGCTTGTACGCGAGCCCAAAAAAGTCTGGCGGTTATTGCGTACACGCGCGATCAAAATACAGTTAAGGAAACAGCTATGTCTAATGGCTGGTTTATGGAAAATGAGATAAGACCGCTTTGAGTCTGAACCTCAATTTACAACAAATACAAATTACTCTATTTTTGCGACACTACTTGGCAACCGTTGCAGTTTTTCCCGGAGTGCCTGACAAAATCGGGGAAACCAATCGTCATGCCTTAGCGCGGCTTCAGGGAGTGAATGTAACTCTAGAACAGGGGGAAAGTTATTTTTGATTTAGGAGGGAAACTAAAATGAGTCCGACTAGGAGCAAGCAACATATTATCGATGAAAAGGGTATTCAAGTAATAGAGAGTTTTTTCCTTGACAAAGGTTGGGTTGTTCGACGCCAAGATAAGGACTATGGTATTGATCTGGAAGTTGAAATCGTTAAAGACGGATTAGTAACCGGAAGGCTTTTCAAAGTGCAAGTCAAGTCCCATGAGAACGTTCAATTTAACAATATGCTATATACAGAGTATATACCAATTGAACACTGGGCCTATTGGAGAAATTTTGCTCTGCCTGTCTTATTATTTGTGGTAGACACCTCAAATAATAAGATTTACTGGGAAGGTGCGATTAAAGGTGCAAGAAGAAGCTTCAGAAACGGTCTTAAATCTATACCATTTCGGTTAAGCGAAGACTCAGAGCTTGTATCATCATTATCGTTAGAAGAGCTCTTGTATTTAATTGACAATTACAAGGAATTGAAGGATTATAAGGAAATTGTGCGGTTTACCTTGAAAAAGTTCGATTCTTTCTTAATGCTTTACGAGAGAATACATTGTAGTGATAGTTTCTTATATATTGATGAGTATGCGGAGGCTCTTGTAAAACATTTCGACCATGTTGCTAGGTTTCCTAACTATTCTTTAAGCAAGAAGTATATGCCCATTTGCGAAGCCTTCTCGCAAATGATACAAAAAATCGAACTTTCCTATATCGAATTTCACCGAGCTATTCCAATTTGTGACGCAGTTTTTAATTATTACTATGAATTCATTGAGTCAATTATAATGACGGTTATTGTTCTTGAGTCTGAATACTGGGAGAATGTAGATTCAACTTTCTACGAAATGGTTAAAAGTATAAACTTACCTAAGACCAGAAATGAGAAAGATGTTTTAGAATTTTTTGTAGATAACTATGATAGATTAGAAGGTTCGGCCTACGCCTAAATTACTTCCACACTTAGCCAAGATGAAACGAAAAAAGAGTACGAGATTGCCCCTTTGCTGTTTCTTGAACTTCGCCTAATAGACACAGCACTAAACCGCTGGCGCGGTGGTTTCCGTAGCATAGCCCTTATTGTTCAAGCAAATATTTCTATTAACTGTTATGAAGCTTTGAATCTCCTGTAAGACTATTTGCAGGAGATGATTGAACTATGACAAAAGAAGAAGTTTTAGCCAAACTAAAATTTGATGTCGAGCTTAGAGGGTTTAGTAAGCATACCCAGGCTAAATATTATACCAAAGTTAAAATCTTTCAAAACCACTTCGATAAACCTGCAACCGAGCTAGGCGTGGAAGATGTTAGACAGTTTCTTCATTATCTCACGACAGTTAAGAAAGTTGCTCCTGAAACGGTAAATACCTACAACAGCGGCCTCCGCTTTTTGTATGGTGTAACCTTGAACGTCATTTTAAACCATAGACAAATCCCTCGCCACCGAAAACTACGCAAACTGGTCTGTTATCAAGCGCGTGGTTGCCATGCGCGTTCCTCCTTCCCGGTGATACTTTGGGTCAATTTGACCCGGAGTTTCTTTTCCATATGTCACGATAAATATGATAAAAAGCGGGCCACTTTGGCCCGCTTCTCCTGTTGTGTTCAGTCATATTTTCATCCCATCACATAGTCTTTCAGAGTATAATTCAGGTCGGCTAGCCTGTCGATAAACCACTCTATCACAGCCCGGAGGCCGAGAGGGGAAATTAGAAATCCCAATACGAGTAGTACCACGCCGCTAAAAGTAGAACCGTCAGTAATAAACGTCAAGGCCCCTAACGCGGAAAGCAGGACAGCGGCAATCGTACATATCCATTCAGAAACGCAAAAGATAAAATACAGAAATGCAACGGTAATGCTCAATACGATGATAAATGGTATCGCAATGATTTTAAGTAAAATCTTCATACACAGAACCCTTTTCATGTTTGTTCTGCCTATATTTTACCATCTATGAAAGGGGACAATAATGTTGTGGAGACTTTGCGAATCTTGTCCCGGCACTTCGGGCCAACACGGCCCGAAATCATTTTTCCGGCGGTACAAATTCTAGTAGATCGCTAATCTCACAATCAAGCACCGTACATATCCGGGCCAGAACATCAATGTCCAATCTGCTTATGCTGTTGTTGCAATAATTGTTGATTTGAGAACGCTGCATTTCTGCCCTGTGGCTCAACTTGTTTTTGCTGATACCTTCTTTTTTAATCAGTTCATCCAGCTTTATTTTTATTGTTCCGTATTCCATCGGAGGCCCTCCCTTGTCCGTAAAAAATCTACATCATTGACATATATAGTATGCACTTAGTAGAATAAACATATAAGCTCTAATATGTCTTGTTAGACATGTAACACATGCGGACGAAAAGGAGAGAATATTAATGGATACGGCAAAAGCCAAAAAAACGCTAAAAAAACTTGCCAAGCAGAAAGGCGTAAGCGAAGAAACCGTGCGCCATGAAATCGAAATTGCCATAGCGGAAGCTATGAAAAGTCCTAAACCACAGGCACAAGCGTTCTGGAAGTCCATCCCCCACAAGGGGGAACAGCCAACGGCGGAGGAAGTCATTGCGTACATTGCGAATGTGGTAAAGGATTAGTATCTGTATAAAGAAAAGCGGG
>JARLHV010000044.1 GCA_031292055.1 Desulfosporosinus sp. | reverse complement strand
CGCATAGGCCTGCCAGTTGGTGTTCGTATTAAAACTGACGGCTGTATTCCAGGCCAGATCCCAGTTTAGTCCTCCGAATCCTTGTGGGTTAAGAGGCAAGTGCCCTTGAACCAGAAGAAGTAGGAAGAGAGAGACTATACCAAAAAAAGTAAAAGCCAAAAGGGATAGAGCATATTCCCACCAGTTCATTTCTTTGCCGCCGTCAATCCCACAGAGGCGGTAAATAAACCTTTCCAAGGGTCCCATAACTCTGTCCATGAAGGTCTTCTCACCTTGGTATACCTTGGCCATATATCGACCAAGTGGAATGGCCAAAGCGATGAGTACAACGAAGTAGAACCCTAATTGCATAAAATCGTTACTCGTCATTACAATTCCTCCGCTTTCATTAGAGTATAACCAAGATAGACCAAAAGGCCGATGGCCACGATGCCGCCTAAGATCATATCAGCCATTTATCTTCCCCCTTACTGAAGTTTCTTTGTTATCGATCACGATCTCTCCCCTTTCTCTGGAGCTTCTCGGTTATCGCTGTCTTGTCCATGAAATTGAAGCTTCGTCACCTTCACCTTGTCTGATAATGCGTACTCTCGTACCTTTACTAACCTACAGTCTTTAGGAGTTGTCCAGCGATGAACACCAATATTTCTTTTTTATCCGCATTGGCTTGCCCCCCTCGATCGTCTTATATTCTAAATTGCAGCTTTATTATAAACTAGTTTTTCATAAAGATGGCATAAAAATAGCACGCTGAGATATAAAGATATGATAAAATATTAAATTGCGGACTCAATACATAATTACAGATAATTATAGTTGCAAATTTTACTGATTACAAAGCAACAAAAGGCAACTTGCCTGGTCAATATTCCGATTGCCATTTCTTTTGCGACTGATTTATTATGCTTAATCAAAATATAAGCTGTTTATCTTGTTTTAATTGATCTTTATTGTTTATTTATGCGTTTAAGGTTTATCTTTATAAAATATTTATCATTTTAACAACCATCAACGTTTAGAACTTACCTTCAAGATCTTTAAGATAATTACAACTGAGGACTCCTCAAGTTTGATGAGTCCAATTAAAAACGGAACCCTTGCGAAGTTCCATATGTTAAGGCGAGGGTCCTGCCAACGTTAAAATGTTGGCAGGACCCTAAAACTGAGACAGCCCCGTCATCTCTGAAACTTAATAGTAATATCCGGCATGTATTTTCGGATTGCTGTAAAAGGTTCGTTAATAAAATCCTGTTCATCATTTAGCATTTTTTCTAAAACACTTTTCTCAATAATTCGATATGGTTTTATAATTCCTATCGGATGGTGCAACTCCGACGATAACACCCCGCACTCAGTTTCACTAACTTGTAAACCGTTTAGATGGAATGTGTATTCGCCGACTGTGCTGCCGTTTTCTGTGACCTGCATCCCAATCTTGTTATTATTCCCGGCCAAATACTTATCCACCATACCAAGGAAATGGGGATGTTTCCGTACTAGAGCATCATCCACTCTATTAACCATGGGTACTAGTTTTTCTTTGATTAAAGCATCAATTTCGTTCATAATAAAGCTCCATTCCTTTTTGCTGTGCTCAAGGCATCAAAAATTTAATGAAAGTGTCATGATTTATTTTACAAAATTAGCTTATGATTGTTTTTTTTAGAATGCCTGATTGAATCGGTGAGGGAGATCGAGGGACCCGTATGATGTGCTTTAATAACACGCCTTGCTCCAACATACGCTTTGGCCCAATATGGAGTAAATCCACAAATGGCAATTCCCTTATGGCTCGTTGCACTGATAAACTTACCATTTCCAATATATATGCCCACGTGACTAACTCGTTTTCCTGAGGTTAGGCTAAAGAAAACCAAGTCCTTAGGACGCAAATTGTGAAAGGCCACTGGAGTTCCCACTTTGTATTGATCCACACTAACGCGCGGTAAAGTGATCCCTTGTCTTGCAAATACATAACGAGTAAAACCGGAACAGTCAAATCCTACTGAAGTGGTACCTCCGTGAACATACGGAACGCCTAAGTATCCTTCAGCTGTACTAATTATTGGCGTGGTTGACCCAACCGTTAATGGTGCGGCTTGAGCCAATGTGGCTGAGCTTATCATACCTGATATTACTGATGTCATCAGTAATATGCTCTTTTTCATAGGAACATATCCTTTCCGATCATCTCCTTATCCTCTATTATGATAAGTTTAATCATTTAATATCCTTGATAATATATGGAATGATTTCAAGTATCTATCAGATACAACCGACATCATCTCTCCCTTTTGAGGGGGGTGCATCTTTTAATGAAAAGGTGCAGAAAACACCAAAAACATCGCCTTAAATATTTTTGCCATTTTTTTAGTATCCATCTTATTAGCCCCTCAAATTCTATTTTAATACGTTTCGATAACCGTCGAACTAATTGCAGTTTAGTTTATCGCACTCTTCTTGTCAATATTCTTTTCGCAAGTCTTTACCAATACAGAAGATTCTAGGTGCCGCACTAAAAAACAGTACCCAGCCACTTTCAGTCCGGATACTGCAAATTGCACTCAATTATATTGTAGAACCGCAATTCCCGGGAGATCTTTGATATTTGATAAATTCACATCAAGCTCCTTATAATTTTTGGCATCTTTTTTTGAAACGGTTATAAATGTATCGACCTTTCCAAATATGAATCCGAGAATTCCCATCGCTTTCGTCCTGTAGTGCATCGGTATCACGACCGCCGGATTGAGCTGCTTCATGACTTCCGCTGCACCGCTGGCATCCAGTACGGCTCTCCCTCCTACGGGAAGGAGCAGTATGTCCACTTGTCCGATTTCATTGATCTGTTCACGACTCAACAGATGTCCCAGATCGCCGCAATGGCAGACATTCAGTCCGTCTATCCTGAAATTATAGACAATATTTTTGCCTCTTTTTTTCCCAGAAACATCATCGTGAAAGGTCTGTACGCCTTTAATACCGATGCCTGCCTGCGAAAATACTCCCGAGTCCTTGATATGCGCAAATTCCCCTTTAACCGCGCCGACATTGTTATGGTCGCTGTGATTGTGACTGATTGTGACGATATTCGCATCAATTTCCGGCAGTTTATAGCCGGCCAGAGAGCCGAACATATTGGAATACGGGTCCGTGACGATCTTTGTTTCGTTTTCAGTTGTGAGCATGAAACACGATTGACCAAACCATTTTATTTTCATGTGATATCTCCTTTCTTTTATAAAGCCTCTTGACACTTCCCACAGATGAATCTGGGGGATTCCTGGGTGATTAAACGAAAGTCCGTTTCCGACAATCGAGTGTGACCCCAAGTTAAGGCTATGCCATTAGCCCTCCTAGACCAGAGCATATAGCTATCTAGGCTGATAAGCTGTTACCACTTACCACAGGTGCAGAAATGATAT
>JARLHV010000043.1 GCA_031292055.1 Desulfosporosinus sp. | reverse complement strand
CTAAAACTCTGGAGGGTATTGCCCGCCAACCTGAGGCCAAAGCATCCTTACAATCCACCATGTTTATCGGTGTCGGCTTGATCGAGGCCTTACCACTGTTAACTTGGGTACTTGCCCTTCTTCTCATGTTCACAAAGTAAGCTTGCGTGATGGGCAAAAGCTAGACCCATCTTAATTCAAGGGGGAACGAAAGTTCCCCCTTGAAAAAAATCATTCTGACGTTATCATACTCGAGGGGGGGGTAGACCATTGGGTGGGAATCCTATTCAATTCGACTATACGTTTGTGGTAATGATAGTTTCTTTCCTGTTGCTCGTCTGGCTGCTCAGTGCAAAAGCTTGGGGTCCATTAATGAAAATGATGGAAACACGGCGGAGTGGCATTGAATCCATGCTTGCTCAGGCAGAAAATGAACGCAAACAGGCGGATCAAATCAAACGCGAATACCAAGAAGAAATGCGCAAAGCTCGCCAGGAAGCCCAAGATGTGATTGCCAAAGCTACAAAGGTCAGCGAAACTCGTGCGAGCGAAATTTTGGCGGCATCTCATGAGGAAGCAGAAAAAATTAAAAAATCTGCCCTTGTAGATATTGAACGCGAACGTGACCGGGCGATTTCCGATGTTAAGGCGCAAGTCGCAGATTTATCAATCTTAGTGGCTGAGAAAATTATTCGACAAAAGCTGGACATGAAGGGCCAAGGAAAACTCATTGAGCAATTTATTCAAGAGGTAGGGGAAATGCAATGATAAACGGGGCACTTGCTCGTAGGTATTCTCAGGCCTTGTTTAAAATTGCCACGGAGACGTCCCTGGATCCAATTGATACTGATTTGCGTGAACTTACGAAGTTGGTGGAGGAAAATGAAGAGGTTAAAAGCGCCCTGCTTCATCCCCATATTTCCTTGAGCGATAAAAAGTCCATTATGGACAAGTTGCTGGGAGAAGACTTTGGTGCAACAACACGTCATTTTCTCTACCTATTGATTGACCGGAAAAGGGAAAATCTCTTACCGTTCATTCAGCGTGAGTTTACTCGGTTGGCGGACGAGGCACGTCATGTTGTGGAAGCGAAGGTGGCCAGTGCCATTGCTTTGAGCGCTGCCCAACTTGACGATCTTAAACAGGCCATTGGACGTATGACAGGGAAAGACGTCCGGATTGTTAGTGAAGTTCGAGCTGAACTCATTGGCGGGATTCTTATACAGGTCGGAGACAGCGTAATGGATGGGACCATCGCCCACGCTTTGAATAAAATGCGTGTGGATTTGCGTAGAACCTCAGAGAAACCTCAGGAAGTAGGGGTGAAATAACAGGATGAACTTGCGTCCAGAAGAAATTAGTTCCATTATTAAACAACAAATTGAACGCTATGAAACTGCTGTCGACATCGTAGACGTCGGAACAGTTATCCAGGTTGGTGACGGTATTGCCCGTGTGTACGGTCTGGAAAAGGCTATGGCAGGTGAACTTTTAGAGTTCCCTGGTAATGTTTTCGGTATGGCAATGAACCTTGAAGAGGATAATATTGGTTGCGTTATTCTTGGGCAATTCAAAGGAATTAAAGAGGGCGATCAAGTCAAGCGGACAGGGCGAATCGTGGAAGTTCCTGTCGGTGAGGCTTTGATTGGAAGAGTTGTGAATGCCCTCGGACAACCCATCGATGGTAAGGGAGAAATTGCGACGACTAAATTTCGTCCAATTGAATCCCAAGCATCTGGTGTTGTAGCTCGGAAATCCGTGCATGAACCTTTACAAACTGGTCTGAAATCCATTGATGCCATGGTTCCAATTGGTCGTGGTCAACGTGAGTTGATTATTGGTGACCGCCAAACTGGTAAAACAGCGGTGGCAATCGATACAATTATCAACCAAAAAGGGCAAAACATTATTTGTATTTATGTTGCTATTGGACAAAAAGCGTCAACGGTTGCCAGCGTCGTCAAGACGTTAGAAGATCGTGATGCTATGAGTTTCACCATTGTAGTAGCGGCAACCGCTTCCGAACCTGCACCAATGCTCTATATCGCTCCCTATGCCGGGTGTACGATGGGCGAAGAGTTCATGTATAATGGACAGCACGTTCTGATTGTTTATGATGACCTTTCCAAACAAGCGGTAGCTTACCGTGAACTTTCTTTGCTTCTGAAACGTCCTCCTGGACGTGAAGCATATCCCGGAGACGTTTTCTATCTTCACTCTCGTTTATTGGAGCGAGCAGCGAAGCTGTCTGATGAGCTCGGAGGAGGGTCAATGACAGCGCTTCCGATTATCGAGACTCAAGCGGGTGACATGTCGGCCTATATTCCTACAAACGTGATTTCCATTACAGATGGTCAGATCTTTCTGGAAGCTGACCTCTTCAACTCTGGTTTCCGGCCTGCAATTAACGTTGGTATCTCCGTTTCTCGTGTAGGGGGTTCCGCTCAAATTAAAGCAATGAAACAAGTTGCAGGACAACTTCGTTTGGATCTCGCTTCCTATCGTGAATTGGCTGCGTTTTCACAGTTTGGATCAGACTTGGATAAGGTTACCCAGATGCGACTTACGCGTGGTCAACGGACACTCGAAATTCTCAAGCAGGGCCAGTATTCACCTTCGCCTGTTGAAGAAGAAGTTGTAGTTATTTACGCGGCAGTTAAAGGATTCATCGATGAAATTGATGTAGACAAGATTGGGAAATTTGAAGAAGAATACCTGCGCTTCATGCGCTCCGTGAAGGCTGACCTGTTGGCAAAGATTCGAACTGAGAAGGCGCTCTCCAAGGAAATGATCGCCGAGCTTGAAAAAGCGATTAATGAGTTCAAGCAGGGATTTATAGCCTAGATTAAAAAGGAGTAGGTGAACGAGGTGGCAGGAGCACAAGATATTCGTCGTCGGATCCGCAGTGTGCGCAATATGCAGCAGATCACCAAGGCGATGAAAATGGTATCCGCGGCCAAACTCAGAAAAGCCCAACTAAAACTTAACGCTGCCCGTCCATATGCCAGCCAATTGCAAGGAGTCTTGGAACGCCTAGCGCAAGTTCAAATGGATGAAGTCCATCCACTCTTGCAAGAGCGTTCTGTGCAAAAAGTGGTTTATGTGTTGATAACATCAGACCGTGGTCTCTGTGGAGGGTACAATGCCAACCTCATTCGGAAGACTAGTGGACTGATTGCCGAAACAAAGCAAGAGGTTAAGTTGGTGACTGTAGGTCGCAAAGGTCGAGATTTCTATCGGCGCGGTAAAATCGAGTTTTTGGCTGAGTATACCGGACTCGGAGACAATCCAAGTTATAATCAAGCCAAAGAGATTGCGCAGGAAGTTGTTCGCCTTTATGTGAAGGGCGAAGCGGATGAAGTGTATATCATGTATACCGAATTCGTTACAGCGATGACCCAGAGGCCCGCGCAAATTAAATTACTTCCGATCGAGAAACCTGAAGGCAAACAAAGTAAACAGTACATTTTTGAACCGTCTCCTGAGGAAATCCTGAGCAATCTGTTGCCGAAATATGTCGAAACGCAGATCTTTCGGACGATCCTTGAAGGAAAAGCGAGTGAGCAAGGGGCTCGGATGACGGCAATGAGCTCGGCTACGGATAATGCCAAAGATATGATTGGTCGGTTGTCACTAGCTATGAATAGAGCCCGACAAGCGGCAATCACAACAGAAATATCCGAAATCGTCTCGGGAGCAGCTGCCTTAGAATAAGCTGCCGGAATACCCAAAAAGGAGGTTTCGAGCCTGTGAATATCGGCAAGGTTTTGCAAGTTTTGGGAGCGGTAGTTGACGTTGAGTTTGCGCCCGACCAACTGCCAGAAATATATTTCGCCCTTGAGATTAAGGTTCCGGAGCAGAACCTTAACATAACGTTAGAGGTAGCTCAACATCTCGGAAATAATACGGTGCGTACCGTCGCAATGTCCTCTACGGATGGATTACAACGGGGCACAGATGTAACCGACACCGGAGCACCAATTACAGTACCAGTAGGTCCAGCGACACTTGGACGGATGGTTAATGTCTTAGGTTTGCCTATTGACAACGCTGGGGAAGTCAAGACAGACACTTATTATCCGATTCATCGGCTCGCTCCACCTTTTGCGGATCAAGAACCTTCCACTCGAATTCTGGAGACCGGAATTAAGGTAATCGACTTACTTGCTCCGTACTCTAAGGGTGGAAAGATTGGGCTATTTGGTGGAGCCGGAGTTGGTAAAACCGTATTGATCATGGAACTTATCAATAACATCGCCAAAGAACATGGTGGACTTTCTGTCTTTGCTGGCGTTGGAGAACGTACTCGTGAAGGAAACGACCTTTGGAACGAAATGAAAGAGTCCGGCGTTATTGGCAAGACGGCCATGGTGTTCGGTCAAATGAACGAACCTCCAGGTGCACGTCTTCGCGTAGGCTTAACGGGCCTGACAATGGCGGAGTATTTCCGCGATGATCAAGGTCAAGACGTTCTGCTTTTCATTGATAATATTTTTCGATTTACTCAAGCTGGATCTGAGGTATCAGCTCTTCTCGGTCGGATGCCATCCGCAGTAGGATATCAACCAACCTTGGCAACAGAGATGGGTCAACTGCAAGAACGAATTACTTCAACTCATAAAGGATCGATTACATCCGTACAAGCAATTTATGTGCCTGCAGATGACTTGACAGACCCTGCTCCAGCAACTGCGTTCGCACATTTAGATGCAACCACCGTTTTGTCCCGTTCTATCGCTGAAATCGGAATTTATCCCGCCGTGGATCCTTTGGATTCCACGTCGCGTATTCTTTCGCCTTTAGTGCTAGGAGAAGAACATTATGGTGTAGCACGACGTATTCAGCAAATCCTCCAAAAATATAAAGAGTTGCAAGATATCATTGCTATTCTTGGTATGGATGAGCTTTCAGAAGATGAAAAACTTATCGTGTCCAGGGCACGTAAAATTCAACGTTTCCTGTCGCAACCGTTCCACGTTGCGGAAGCATTTACGGGATCGCCAGGAAAGTATGTGCCATTGAAAGAAACTATTCGTGGCTTCAGTGAAATTGCGGATGGAAAATACGATCACTTGTCTGAGGCTGCCTTCCTTATGGTTGGATCCATAGAAGAGGTGATCGAAAAAGCCAAGACATTGGGGGAGTAAGCCATGGCAGGAACATTCTCACTACGCATTGTCTCTCCTGAAGGAGACGTATTGAAGGAAGATGTTGAGTTTGTTGTTCTTCCCGGCGGATTAGGTGAATTAGGGATTTTACCGAACCACGCACCCTTAATTGCAGGTATGGATATCGGCGTCATACGTTACACCGTAAACGGCTCAGTTAGACGTGCGGCAGTTACGGGAGGATTTGTTGAAGTTATTGAAAATTCTACGATAGTTCTTGCTGATACTGCTGTGCTGAGTGAAGAAATTGATCTTGCTCGCGCTGTAGAAGCCAAAGAACGGGCGATAAAACGCTTGGCGGCACGTACCAACGAAATCGACGTGCGACGAGCTGAGTATGCGCTGCGTAGAGCAACAGCACGTATTGAAGCAACAGAGGGCAAAAAGTAGTTCTAGGTGTTTAGACATAGTGTCGTCATTAGATAAGAAAAAGGCCGCTTAGCGGGCCTTTTTCTTTTTATTTTCTTTTTCAAGATTAAGTATGTTAACTTTCTCAGTATTTGGTAAAGCTATGGCTAAGCCTAGAAGGATTGAGAAAGAGGTCTTCAACATGCTTGTTGGTATAGAGATAGAGGAGTTAAAACAGAATAGTTACAGAAAAAAAATAATTACACTCATCGCTTGTATTTTAGCATTCAGCATCGGGATATATGTTTTTCGGTTCGGGATGCTTTCCGAAGATACGGCTAAGAACTCCCAGACTAAGGTGCCCTTACTTTTGAATTCTGGGGCAGTGCTGACGAAGGAAGCAGAGGTCAGCCTGATAATATGGTCTGAAAATGGAGACATTCCGCTTGAAATTTGGACAAAAGGACCATTACCTGATTGGAGTTGGGACTATAAAGAGTTACAGACAGAAAGTGGGAAAACTGCCGTAACTCTATCAGGACACCGTCCTATAGATAAAAACGAGGAAAGTAAGTTGTATTCATGGTATACTATTATGGCTCAGGAACTCAGCAAAACAGGTGGGCGAATCTATTTAGATGAGCGTGTTCCTCAGGCAATAGATATTTCTGCTTATCTGAGCCAGACAAATGCCCTCCCTGCGCAGTGGGCCTTGATGGGTAACTTGCTTTCCATCGCTGCCTATCAAAACAATTTTAAAACGAGTGTCATGGCCGGTCAAGATCGGATTAACATCCAATTACTTTGCCGTGGGGAGAAAACTGCAGGGCAAACAGTGCTGGCAATTCCTGCCTTACTGGAGGAGTTTTAGAGCGTTTTATAAGGAAAATAGTCGAAATAAGCAGGATAAATAACAGCACAACGAGAATACCTACTAGACCGGACGTAATGAAAACCTAGAACAGGGGGTGTCTTAAGAATTTGAGTAAGCTTACGATCACAGGCGGCAAACCACTTGAGGGGACGATCACTGTAAGTGGAGCCAAAAATGCTATACTTCCAATTATAGCTGCAAGTTTACTATGTGCCGAATCCATTCAACTTGAGGATGCGCCAGACTTGTTGGATGTTAATGTAATGAATCAGGTAATATCGGCTTTGGGTGCAACAGTTGAGCGCAATGGTTCGACTCTGAAAATCCATGCCCGTGAGATAGATTGCATAGAGGCCCCCTATGACCTTGTTTCTCAGATGAGAGCGTCAATTGTAACTATGGGATCTCTACTGGCTCGCAAAGGGCATGTGCGTATTTCTCACCCGGGTGGGTGTGCGATCGGTTCTCGCCCCATTAATTGGCATTTGAAGGGATTAGAGGCTTTAGGGGCAGAGGTTAAAATGGATCATGGCTTCTTGGACGTCTCGACTAAAGGTTTGAAGGGAGCTCGAATATACCTTGATTTTCCAAGCGTTGGAGCAACCGAAAATATTATGATGGCTGCTGCAATGGCCCAAGGGACAACGCTGATCGAAAATGCTGCACAAGAGCCGGAGATTGTAGACTTAGCAACCTTTTTGAATGAGATGGGCGGCAAAGTTCGTGGCGCTGGTACAAGTATCATTCATATTGAAGGAGTACGGGAGTTTCATGGCACCGTGCATACCGTGATTCCTGATCGTATTGAAGCCGGAAGTTATCTACTTATGGCAGCTGCAACTGGCGGAGATGTCCTGGTTCAAAATGTAATTGCCGATCATCTCAAACCGTTAATTGCCAAAATGGAAGAGGCCGGAATCCGGATGATGGAAGAAGACGACGGAATTCGCATTAGCGGCAATGGTATCTATAATGCGGTAGATATAAAAACTCAAGTTCATCCTGGCTTCCCGACGGATCTTCAGGCTCCGTTTATGGGGTTTCTAACCCGAGCCAACGGGACGGGTTTGATTACGGAGACCGTATTTGAAAATCGCTTTATGCATGTCGATGAGCTAAAACGCATGGGGGCAGATATCAAGATTGAAGGGCGAAGTGCTATCGTCCATGGTATACAACGTCTGAATGCGGCACCAGTAACGGCGACTGATTTACGAGCCGGAGCCGCTTTAATACTAGCCGCTTTGACAGCGGAAGGGACAACCAGTATTCGTGGGATTCAGCACATTGATCGAGGTTATGAGAAGGTAGAGGAAAAACTTTCGCGCTTGGGCGCCTGTATTGTTCGTGAGGATTAAGTAAGCGGAAGTTACTGAATAACAAAAAAACGAGGAGTCGTATATTGACTCCTCGTTTTTTTGTTCCTTTGTCAGCCATATTCTAACGCTTTAGCGCATAGATTTAAACAAAAGCCTGTACCGCAGGAGGGAATTCATGAAAAAAGAATGGGTATGGCTCATAGCGTTAGCACTTTGTATTATTTTAGTTATTCCATGGAGCATCTTGCGCTGGCAAAAAGAGAAGGTCAGACCAGATGATGTGCAAATCCGGGTTTTGTTGGCCAATGGAGGAGTCCAGAAGTTCCAACTTGAGGATTATCTCATAGGAGTTGTAGCGGCAGAGATGCCTGCTGAGTTTGAGGTGGAAGCGTTAAAAGCTCAGGCTATTGCAGCCCGGACCTATGCGGCAAGAAGGTTAAGTCAAAACAAATTGCTCGAGGTGAATTATGATGTGGATACCACAGTGCAAACTCAAGCTTGGTTGTCTGAGGCCCAAATGAGAGAAAAATGGGGATGGCTTAATTACTGGAGGTATCGGAGTCGAGTCCAAAAGGCAGTGCAAGGAACACGCGGCATGGTCCTTGTGGACAATGGAGAATATATCGAGGCTTTTTACCATAGCAGTAGTGGCAGAAAACCGACTGAGCGCTCAGATGACGTGTGGAGTTCACCGCGATCTTATCTGCAAAATGTCAGCTCGGGTGAAGATAACCCTCTACGCTATGTTAAGCACTTCAAATATACACCCAGCGAACTTTATAAGAAATTAGGAATCAAGGCATCCTCACGTTCTCTAAGAGGAGAGGATTTTCAAGTTATAGCTCGAACTGCTGTAGGAAGAGCAAAGAGCGTGCGAGTGCTGGGTAAAGTGTATTCAGGAACCCAACTTCGCATTTTACTGGGACTTCCCTCGACGGATATTGAAGCGGTTGTCCAACCGGAGAGCCTCACACTTACGACCTATGGTAATGGGCATGCTGTAGGAATGTCACAATGGGGAGCTAACGATCTGGCCAAAAAGAATCAAAAAGCAGAGGGTATTTTGGCTCACTTTTATCCTGGAACACAGCTCATGGCGTTAGGATCTATTCCAAAATGAAGAAGAGGCGATAATCATTGAAATTGACATCAAGCGCGTCTAAAAATAGCGGGGTTCGGCAAAGCTAGCTTTAGAGGTGAGTTAAATGATCCGTTGGCAATCGTTGTCTAAAAGCTGGATTCTGGTATGGGGAAGCATAGTGTTAGTGGGAGGTCTGATTTTTTATACCCAATATCAGAGTTCCATAGCACAAGCAGCCCAAAAGAGTGTACCAAAGATAACCAAAGAGAATGCCTTAGCTGTCTCCACTCGAGGACCTGTAGTACAGGGAACCGATGGCAAAAGGGCAGACATAGTAAGTCGAACTCAGAGCGAAGAACGCGGGGGTGCGGATGCTAAGCAAAGCGCTCCAGGGCAGTCAACGCCAAAGATCCTATCGAGCAAGGATTTCCCGAGTCCTGTTCAAGGTAGAATCTTACGCAAGGTTGGAAATTATTATTCGCAGTCCTTGGAAGAGTATCTGTTTCATGCGGGCACAGATTACGCTGAACCGGAAGGAACAATGATCCGAGCAACACAGGGGGGAAAAGTTGTCGCTATAGGACGAGATCCTATTCTGGGGCAGAGCGTGACTCTAGACTGTGGCGAGGGCTGGATCGTTACTTACGGGGGGCTGGATAATCTTCGTGTCCAGGCTGGTGAGACAGTAGTGACTCAAGGGGCTCTCGGACAGATCGGATTTCAGCCTGGAGCTGACGGAGAAAGGGAGCGACCCCAACTTCATTACGAAGTATGGCATAACAATCAAGCGCAAAAAGTATAGCAGCAAGTCGGGAGTTTGCCATTAGGCATAAACAACACAGTATTTACCAACAGAGGACATCCTTTTATGGATGTCTTTTTTAATTGAGCATGCATATAAATGTAATATGCTTGTGGACGAAGGAGGGCTCTGTGTGCAAGAATATATACGCAAACGGGTGCTCGATATTGGGACTTACATATTGGAATCGAGTGCCACGGTGAGGCAAACGGCCGATGTTTTCGGTGTATCAAAATCGACAGTGCATAAAGATGTGACCGAGCGACTACCCTTGGTAAATGAGAAGTTGTCCATGGAAGTAAAGCATATACTTGAAACCAACAAGGCAGAACGGCATATTCGGGGGGGCGAGGCGACCAGGAGAAAATACCAGGAAAATTAGAAGCAAGGTTAGAACAAATTCTTAAAAAATTTGTAGAAGAATGCGTAAAAAATCAAAATGCAGAAAGGGATTAGCAATCTTATCACGAATGACTTTGAGTACTAAACTATTAATAGCGAATCTCCCGTGAGGGAGATTGTGCTATTTGTTAATAGATTCAATTTGAAGTGGACAAGCTATTGATGATGAAAGGGGTATCTCCGCCGATGTTGGGAATAGATTTGGGAATAGATTTGGGAACAGCGAGTGTTTTAGTCTATGCAAAAGGAAAAGGGATTGTGTTACATGAGCCTTCTGTAATAGCCATTGACCGCAATACGAATAAACGAATTGCAGTAGGAGAAGAGGCACGGTTAATGATCGGCCGAACACCGGGTAATATTGTCGCTGTGCGCCCGATGCGTGATGGAGTGATCGCTGATTATCAGACCACGGAACTAATGCTGAAGTACTTTTTGGAGAAAGCAGGCGCTAAGCGTTGGCCCTTTTTCAGAACGCGTATTGTCGTTTGCATTCCATCAGGAGTAACAGAAGTAGAACAACGGGCGGTCAAGCAGGCGGCCTATCAGGCTGGAGCCAAGGATGTAAAAGTGGTTGAAGAGCCGTATGCGGCAGCATTGGGAGCTGGCTTGGATATTTTTGGAGCAACAGGAAGTATGGTTGTAGATATTGGGGGAGGCACAACGGATATTGCAGTGCTGTCGCTTAATGGCATAGTGGCAAAACGCAGTCTTCGGGTTGGCGGGGATAAATTTGATGAAGCTATTACTCGGCATATTCGCCGTGAACATAATCTTATGATAGGAGAACGTACCGCTGAAGAAATTAAAATGGCAGTTGGTTCAGCCATAGCAGAGGGCCGCCCAGCTGCGGGTCTTGATGTACGGGGAAGGGATCTGATTACAGGTTTACCCAAGACAGTCAAAGTGAATTCTCAAGAGTGTTTTGTGGCCCTTGAGGAATCCATTGAAGCGATTGTCGCTGGAGTTAAGGAAGTTTTGGAACGTACCCCTCCGGAATTAGCCTCGGATATTCTCGACAAAGGGATTATTATGACTGGGGGAGGTTCCTTAATGTACGGATTTGATAAGCGTTTGTCCCGGGAGACGGGATTACCGGTCAGTTTGGCGGAGGATCCGATTTGTTGTGTAGCCTTAGGTACGGGCAAGGTGTTAGATGGATGCTTTTAGGATTAAAGAGGGTCACTATTCTAGGAATTACCGTTGATCGCTATTCCATGCAAGAGACAGCGGAACAGATCCGTCGAGCGGTAGAAACCCGGGTTCCAATACGCGTGGTCACCGCTAATCCTGAAATGATCTATGTATCAGGTCGGGATCAACGACTAAAGCAGCTTATTAATTCCGCGGAAGTAGTAACGGCGGATGGAATTGGGGTAGTATGGGCTGCTCGGCAGTTAGGAAGCCCGGTTCACGAACGGGTGACCGGGGTTGATCTGGTCCAAGCGTTGTTTCCGATAGCCCATGCAGGGAAATGGCGGTTTTTCTTCCTGGGGGGGAAACCAGGTGTAGCCCAACAGGCGGCAAATCAGGTTTGCAGTGACTACCCCGAAATAGTGTGTAAAGCTTGGCATGGTTACTTTAACTCAGAAGAAGAACCTCAGGTACTAGAACAAATCCGCCGTTTTCAACCCGATATCCTGCTTGTTGGTTTGGGTGCGCCTCGTCAGGAATATTGGATTGCGGAGCATCCTGGCTTGGCAAGCGTGAGTATCGGGGTAGGGGGGAGTTTTGATGCCCTGGCGGGGACTGTGATACGCGCACCGAAACGCATCCGAAAACTTCAACTGGAATGGCTCTATCGCTTGTGTAAAGAACCTTGGCGTTGGAAACGCCAGGCCGTACTACCACGTTTTGTATTGAAAGTACTAGGGCAGAGATTCCTTGGGAAGACCTCCTGAAAAAAGCGGATGAGCATTGTCACTTGCTGCGGCGAGTTCCTCGAATAGGTGTGATCTTATCAAGCAGGCAGGCGTATACTTGTTCTGTTTCGCTCACCATTCGTTCGACAGAAAACAATGGCCAGCGCTCATAGCCGGAGAGAACAAGAGATTTTGCTAAGGTTCGATTTTCAACTATCGACGCACACGCTTCGGCAAACCCTGTCACATCGCCCACAGGAACAAGGAGACCATCTTTTCCAGCGCGGACGAGTTCTGGAATCCCTCCGACGGCATTAGCGACAATAGGAACTCCTGCTTGCATTGCTTCAAGCAGGACTAAACCCATGCCTTCGCTGACCGAAGGTAGGACAAAAAGGTCCATGGCCGGAAGAGCTTCGTAGGCGTGGGGAAGGTAGCCAGTCAAGGTAAAGGGAACCAGGTTATGTCTAAGCTTTGATTCCAGGTCCTGGCGAAGGGGACCATCACCGATGAGCAACAGGTGAAGGTTTGGAAAGTTTAAACGCAGTTTGGTTATAGCTTCAATCAAATAAGTGTGCCCCTTAGTGGGATGGAGGCGGCCGATCGTTCCAATCACGAAAGCATCCCTTGGGATTTTCCATTCTTGACGGAACTGGTGGCGGGCATGAGCGGGATCATCAAAAGCAAGAGGAGATTGGCCATTATAAATTGTTATGATGTTTTGACCACCTCTGCCAGTGACCTCTTGCGCTAAATGGTTGGATACGGCGATAATTCCGGACGTCAAGGGGAGGGTTAGACGATCAAGACCCAGAGCAAGATGGGCAGACCAAGGGGAAAGATAATCGTGGGCCAGAGAGCTATGGACAGTACTCAAACAGGGGAGGCCTAACCATTTTGCGCCTAAGCGGCCCAGGAGATTGGCTCTGGAACCGTGGGTGTGAATAAGGTTTATTCCTAGTCGCCGGGCCCAGCGGATGAGGCCGGGAAGAGGAGCGAGGTCAAGAGGGTAGCGCATGGGGAAGGTTTGAGTGGGGATGTCGGCTGCGCGGGCTAAGGCGGCAAAAGGTCCTTGGGTCAGGCAAACAAGCTGTGGGTAAAAACGAGTTCGGTCTAAACCCTTAAGTAGGGATAACACATGGTGCTCGGCTCCGCCGATTTCCCCCCCACCAATAATATGCAGAATTCTATAGTTTTTCACAACGTTCTTATCTTCCCTTCAGACTTAAACTTGGTTATACTAGTTGCTAGTAGGAAAAATACTCATACTCTAATCATAAGATAAATTGGTTCATGACTGCAAGCAGGACGCGATTTTCGATAACTGGTATTCATTTAGAACCTCAGACTTCGAACTTCGAACCACGAACCACGAACTAAGGAGGAGATTTAGTGCTGCAAAGCCAAGAGATCCAGGCAATTATTCCGCATCGATATCCCTTTCTTCTGGTAGATCGTATCATAGAACTAGAAGAAGGGAAAAGGGCGGTAGGGATTAAGAACGTCTCGATCAATGAGCCGTTCTTTCAGGGTCATTTTCCAGGTCACCCTATTATGCCGGGGGTTCTGATTATGGAAGCACTGGCCCAAGTTGGATCTGTGCTCATCCTCAAGATACCTGAATATCACGGTTACGTAGGGTTATTTGCTGGTTTAGATGATGTCAAGTTTAAGCGGCAAGTCATTCCTGGAGATCAGCTTCGCTTGGAAGTGGAGTTAGTGAAGCTGCGCAAACCGTTTGGTTTTGCCCAAGGCAAAGCTTATGTTGGAGAAGAGCTGGCCGCTGAAGGCACCCTTAAATTCTTCCTGGAGCGGATGACCTCTGCTCAGTGATCGGTATCGGTACAACTTTACGACAAGTCAGCAGAGCTAGGAGCAACACAGCAAGCCTCCTGGCTCTTTTTCTAACCCTAAGTCTGCTGGGGGCGTATGGCCTTTTCTTTCCCCGGGAAGTGTTCGTTTTCAGCGGCTGAGTAGGAGTGAACAGGAAGAGAGGAGGTACTTATGCGCTTTTTCTTGACGTTAAAAGAAAACGGTAAGGTCAGTTTTTATCCCGCTGGGATGATGGACAAGCTGGATTCCGGCGTGATCAGTTTTTTGAGGGCGCCCCTCTCTTTGGCAAATATTCAGGTTGTTCAAAAGCGGCTGCAGCAAGAGCGCTTTGCTTTTTGGTTCAAACGGTCTAAAGCGAAGGATACAAAACAGCAAGTTCTTAAAATAGGCAAAGAGTTAGGTTGGGACCTGCAAGAGTTTACTTGGCAAGACCTTGATCCAACTTCAGGGAGCGGCCAAGATCAACAGGGTGACGAGCGAGCGCAGGAGGTTGGGCAGGCCTTCAGTCGCTTAGTCAAAGGAAGGCAACTGTCGTGCGCTGATCTTCGTGGTCTGGCCAGAGAACTCAAGATTGAAGCTGAGGAAATTATAAAACTAGCCCATTCCAGCGTGGAACAGGGCAGTGCGCAGTGGATTCCAGCGGTGAAGCCGCACGGCAGCGGTTGGCAGTGTCAACGTTGTGGGGAAAGGGATGTGGAAGAATGGCCCAGTCTTTACGGAATGGCCGCAACTTGTCAAAGTTGTGGGAGTATCGGATCAAGCACATCGCTGGAGGTTCTGTTTCGAGATCAGTGTTCACTTTTGGACGGTCCGTCTGAGGTTCTATTTCGGCCTCACTGGGTCTTAACAGAGGCACAACGTTTAGCCAGTGAACAAGTGCTGGAATTTATTCAAGACGCCTCTGCAGCAACAGCACTCCTCTGGGCTGCGTGTGGAGCCGGAAAAACTGAGGTGTGTTTTCCATCTGCCGCTTGGGCTCTTGAGCGGGGGAAATCTGTACTTTTTGCTGCGCCGCGTCAAGATGTCATTAATGACGTCGTACCGAGGCTTGAGCGGGACTTTCCGGATTATCCGTTGCAAGTGTTGACCGGGACAAGCCCAGTTAAATTTCGAAGTGGAGGAATGGTGCTGGCTACGACGCACCAAGTATTAAGATTTTGGCGGGCGTTTGATGTGGTTTTCATGGATGAGATGGATGCCTTTCCCTATCATGGTAGTCGCGCTTTGGAATGGGGATTGAAGCATGCTTTGCGCCCAAATGGTAAAATACTCTACTTGACGGCAACTCCTTCCCCGACCGGGTTAAAGGCAGTTCATCAAGGCGAGATGCGGCTCATTCGACTTCCAGCTCGGCACCATCGTACCTCTTTGCCAGTTCCGATTTGGGAGAAAATACGGCATTCTCCAGAGCCAAACGAGGAAGGCGTCTGGGCAGCTCAGATCGAAACATTAAGGGGACAAGGACCTGTGTTGCTCTTCGTTCCCAAGATCTCCTGGATTGCCCCCTGGATCAAATGCTTGCAACGACGATTTCCAGATTGGCGCATTGACGGTAGCTACAGCTCAGATCCAGGGCGTGCCCCTAAGCTTGAGCGGTTGCGGCAGAGTGAATTTGATCTTTTTGTTAGCACGACTATTTTAGAGCGCGGTATCACGTTAGCTCGGATCCAAGTAGTAGTTCTTGCTGCAGACCATGCGGTTTTTGATGAGCGCGCCTTGGTGCAAATGGCGGGCAGGGTGGGGCGAACTCAAGAAAGTCCAGAAGGAAAGGTCGTTTTTATGTCTCAGCGAATGACATCAGCTATGAAGACCGCAATCCAGTGGATCGAGGAACAAAATAGACTTGCTCTGGAGTTAGGACTTATTGAGGCTTAAGGCCTATGCCACGATTTGTTATCAATTCCGAAACTCCCACTTCTTTAAGGGGGTGTTCCTTAGTTTACTCGAACTATGAACAGGGGGGAGAAGCTTGACGGGGGTTTGGCAGGAAGCGGCTAAGCTAACACAGGCGTTATTGTATGGGGATGAATTGACTTGTGTATTTTGTGGTGGAGAGCACGGTGTCATTTGCCCGACTTGTACATCAAACTATCTTCATCCGGAGCTGAAGCGCTGTAGAAAATGCGGAAAGTTGATTCTGGCAGAGCAAAGACACTGCCTTGACTGTGAGGCTGGACGTGGTCCGCAGCAACTGGATCAGGTTACAGCATGGGGACATTATGCTGGAGGATTAAGGAAATTTATTCAAAGCGTAAAATTCCAAGCCCATCCTCGGCGCATAGGGGCAATCGCGCGTCCTTTTTCAGATTGGGCAATTAGCCAGCTTCCTGCCGTTGACGGTATAGTAGCAGTGCCTATGCACGCCTCACGTCTGGCAGAACGAGGCTTTAATCAAGCAGAAGTCCTCGCCTCTGCGTTACATTGGGAATTGGGCTTACCGATTCTTCAAGGGGTTGAACGGACTTGTCCTACATCGTCTCAAGTTCCACTTTCTCGTCAGGAACGTCTGAATAATCTGAAAGGTGCGTTTGCGATCCGGCAGCCGAAGGCTATTCAAGGGCGAAGTGTTTGGCTTGTGGATGATGTAACGACAACGGGAGCAACGCTGGAAGCAGTGGCAGAGATCCTTCGCGCAAACGGAGTTCAAGCGATTTATGGCCTGTGCTTGGCAGCTGGACTTGAAAAAAAACTTGTGCCTTTGTGTGATTAGCGTTATAATTACTAATGGATGGGCAGAGCCTATTACATTTTTTTACGTAAGGGGAATATCTTTCATGGCCTTTGAAGACAAAGATCTAGTATGTAAAGACTGCGGAGCGACTTTTATTTTCACAATCGGAGAACAAGAATTCTACGCAGAAAAGGGATTCGAGAACGAACCACAGCGTTGCCGCGAATGCCGCAATGTACGCAAAGCAAGCCGTAATTCCCAAGAAGGAAGATCACGCGAAATGTTTACTGTAGTTTGCGCGGACTGCGGAGTGGAAACACAAGTTCCTTTCCAACCGACATCCGATCGTCCAGTATACTGCCGTGAGTGCTATCAGCACCATCGCCCGGCTCGCGAACAATATTAATTCAAACACTTTGAATTAAATTATTTGACATGACAAGCATTGGTTGACGATAAAGTCGGCCAATGCTTTTTTCTCGTATTCGGTGCATAGTATCCTGCGCTAACTGTCTTTCAACAAGGTTATCCACAAAATTTTCGTGAAAAATAGTGCGTTCCTAAGACTTATGCACATTATCCACAGCCCCCTGTGCGTAACTTTGGGGGATAAATTGTATCTGTTATGAGCACAAACCTTGTACTTTGAATTTATGCCTGGCATGTCAAAGTTTAGGACCTGACACATGTTTCCTGTATTATAAAAAATTATTGCGTAATTAAGCTTGTAGAGGCAGGAAATCAGTTGGATATAGAGAATACTTACATAACATCTTAACATAATCTTAATAGTTCATAAAAAAAGAGGAGGAAAAAATAATTATGTTTAAACGAAAGTTTCGCCTTGCATTGGCCGGATTACTCAGCCTAAGTCTCTTGACACTTGCTGGGTGTGGAAGCACCACTACACCAACCCCAACGACCACGACCACTCCTGCACCAGTTGCAAAGGTTCTGAAGGTTGGGTCTGATATTGCCTATGCACCGTTTGAATATATGGATGAAAAGCAGAATCCAACGGGTTTTGATATTGATCTGATCAATGCGCTCGGAGCTGATATGGGATACACTAAAGTGGCTATAGAGACGTCTGCTTTTGACGGCTTGATTGCTGCTTTGCAGGCAGGTAAATATGATGCAGTGATTTCAGCTATGACGATCACACCTGAACGTGCCACGAACGTTCAGTTCAGTGACAAGTATTTTAAAAGCACTCAGTATATTGCTATGAAAAAAGGTTCCAACTTTAAATCATTAGCAGACTTAAAAGACAAAAAGATCGGGGTTCAACTCAACACAACCGGACAATTTGCCGTTGAAAAGCTGGGAATGCCTACCAAAAAATATGATACAACACCCGACGCTCTGAACGATCTTCTCAATGGTGGAGTGGACGCGGTTGTGGCCGATGCTCCAGTTGTACTTTGGTTCCAGGCACAAAATCCAAGTGCCCAGATTGAATCAGTGGATGGAAACACGGGAGAAGAATTTTACGGAATAGCTATGAAGTTGGGAGATAAAGAATTAGGCGCTAAAATGAATGCTTCGTTAAAAAAATTGATTGATAGCGGAAAATACAATGAGATCTACAAAAAATGGTTCAAAAAGGATGCGCCGAAATTCTAAGGAACTATTTTTCGATTCAATAGGGAATCCACTCGGAAGTGAATAGAAGGAGGGCACTTGTATAGTGCCTTCCTTTTTCTATGCTATAAAACGACGGGTGCCGGGAAGTTTTTTTTGCTTGTATATATTTGTCCTAAAATGTATAATTTCAGGCAGTGGTAAGAGAAACATGGGAATAGTCTCGATTGGACGATTCCTATCTTGGGTTAAAGTAATGAAAAATAAGGAGGATTTTCTGTGGAAATGAACTGGGCAGCAGCCGTCGATAGCATCCCTATCCTGAATAAAGCAGCGTTACTTACTTTAGAACTGACAGCTGGTGCAGTCGCGATTGGACTTGTGATTGGGCTCTTTATGGCCTTGGCTCGCTTGTCAAAACTTAAAATTGTACGCGCTCTTGCCATTGCTTATATTGATTTTTTTCGAGGGACTCCATTATTGGTTCAAATCTTTTTAGTTTACTTTTTAGTTCCTCGCCTTCTGCATTGGGATACTCTGCCCGATAACTACCAGTATCTGGCGGGAGTCTTAGCGATGGGCCTTAATTCCGGTGCTTATATTGCCGAAATATTTAGAGCGGGAATTCAATCCATTGATCGTGGGCAAACAGAAGCAGCACGGTCGTTGGGGATGAACCAAAGCCAATCCTTACGCTATGTGGTCCTTCCCCAAGCGTTCAAGCGAGTGATTCCGCCTTTGGGCAACGAGTTTATCGCTTTACTTAAAGATTCGTCTCTATTATCAATCATCGCAATTCAAGAGCTTTTCTATAGCGGGAAGATTATTGCTGGGCGCACCTTTCAACCCATTCCCATGTATTTAACGGTTGCCTTATATTATCTTTTAATGACTCAGCTGATTTCTCAATGGGTTGCCTATATGGAGAGGAGGATGGGCAAAAATGATCTACGTTAAGAACTTGTATAAATCCTATGGTAAACTTGAAGTGCTTAAAGGGATAAATTGCCACATCAGCGAACAAGAAGTGGTCGTTGTCATTGGGCCAAGTGGTTCGGGCAAGAGTACCTTCTTGCGTTGTCTAAATAAGCTGGAAGAGGCGACAAGTGGAGAAATTATAGTCGATGGAATTGTCCTTAACTCTGAGGCAAATGTTAATGCTGTTCGTCGAGAAGTGGGCATGGTGTTTCAGCGCTTTAATCTCTTTCCTCATATGACGGCCCTGCAAAATGTGGTGCTCGCTCCAGAAATTGTGCGCAAAACGCCTAAAAAAGAAGCAGAAACGATTGGTTTAGAGCTTTTGGCTAAAGTTGGTCTATCGGATAAAGCCGACGAATACCCAGATCGCCTTTCAGGTGGACAACAACAACGAGTTGCGATTGCGCGGGCATTAGCTATGAAACCGAAAATTATGCTTTTTGACGAGACCACTTCAGCGCTCGATCCGGAAATGGTTGGGGAGGTTCTGGCTGTGATGAAAGACTTAGCCCGGGAAGGGATGACCATGGTCGTCGTGACTCATGAGATGGGATTTGCTCGTGAAGTGGGGGATCGGGTGATTTTCATGGATGAGGGGATAATTATGGAAGAGGGAGAGCCTAACGAGGTGTTTGCTCATCCCAAGAATTCGAGAACTCAGGCCTTTTTAAGTAAAATATTATAGACGAAGAGAAGCTTTTGGTACTTCGAAAGGGTTTAGAGTCGTTCAAAGCTGGTTATCCTCCTATAATAGATGAGCCGAATTTTGTGGTTTAAGCTATATCCCTTAGAGCGAGACAATTCAAGGAGGGTGGATTAGGTGTTAGGTAAAGTCAAATGGTTCAACAAGCAGAAAGGCTACGGATTTATCGAGCAGGAAAATGGACAGGATATTTTTGTGCATTTTCAATCGCTTATCGGAGCTGGATTTCGCACTCTTGAAGAGGGACAGGCTGTTGAATTTGATGTCATTCAAGGTTCACGCGGTGAACAAGCGTCTAACGTGATGGTTCGTTAACTCCGGTTAGCAATGAATCTAGTAACGAAAGAATCGTTGAGATTGATAACGATTCTTTCCTTTTGGATTTTATAAAAAATATAGGCAGTAAACTTTTTAATTAGCAGGATTTTTTGCGTAAATCGGGAATATTACATATATACCATCTTAGAAGGGGGTTGAATTAATGAATATTGTTATTCGTGGTAAACATATCGAACTAACGGACGCACTTAAAGAGTATGTCATGAAACGGGTGGGTAAGTTAGCAAAATACTCAGACGAGTTTATGGATGTCCAAGTTACCTTACTTGTCGAGCGCGATAGGCATCGAGTGGAGGTAACGGCCCCAATCCATGGTATGATTTTGCGTGGGGAAGAAGAAACCGAGGATATGTATTCCTCAATCGATATGGTTGTTGAGAAACTGGAACGTCAAATTGACAAATATCGCACAAGGATTAATAAACGGATGCGCTCTAAGGTCTTGAAAGATCATGAACCTAAACAATCAGCTGTGAACGATGAACCGCATGAAGAAGTCGTTCGGAATAAGAAGTTCCCGGCGAAACCCATGTCGGTGGAAGAGGCCATTATGCAGATGAATCTGGTGGGACATACTTTCTTTGTGTTTACAAATGCGGAAAGCCAAGAGATGAACGTTGTTTACCTTCGTAACAACGGAGACTATGGGTTGCTTCAACCCCAGACTTAAACAGCATAAGTTGATAAGTCGGGTAAGTTGCGTGGCGTATACGAACACAGAAACAGTCGCTTTAAGCCAAAAGGCCCGCATTAGCGGGCCTTTTGGCTTGAAGTTAAAAGATCCACTGAGCAAATCGCCCGCTTCAGTTGCAGTGGGTTCTCTAGGATGTTAAACTAAAGAAATACACGATAGTTGAAGAAGGGTGGATATAATGGGTTTTTTAGATTTGTTCGATGATAATGCGCGGGAAATACGGAAATATCAAAAGCGCGTTGTAGTGATTAATAGTTTCGAACCTAAAATCCAAGCTCTAAGCGATGACGAATTGCGTGGCAAGACCGTAGAGTTCAGAGGGCGTTTGGACCAGGGTGAAAGTTTGGATTGTCTGTTGCCGGAGGCCTTTGCGGTTGTTAGAGAGGCCAGTCGAAGGGTAATTGATCAGCGCCACTATGATGTGCAGTTGATTGGGGGTATGGTTCTTCATGAAGGTCGGATCGCTGAGATGCGCACTGGAGAAGGGAAGACCCTCGTGTCTACTTTGCCGGCCTATCTGAATGCCCTGACAAGTCAAGGGGTTCATATCGTGACGGTCAATGATTACTTGGCTCGTCGTGACAGTGAATGGATGGGCCGAATTCACCAGTTCCTGGGTCTTTCGATTGGTTTAGTTGTGCATGGCTTAAACTATGGGGAACGTCGGGATAGTTATGCCGCAGATATTACGTATGGGACAAATAACGAATTTGGTTTTGATTATTTGCGGGATAATATGGTCACTCGGCCAGAAGCTTTGGTTCAGCGTCAACTTAATTATGCTATCGTTGACGAAGTGGACTCGATTCTCGTTGATGAGGCACGAACTCCGCTTATTATTTCCGGGGAGGCGGATAAGCCCACGGAATTATATTTTAGGGTAGCAATGATCATTCCTCGTTTGAAACCGGAAGAGGATTATAAAGTCATTGAGAAAGAGAAGGTTGTCACCCTTACGGAAGAAGGGGTTAGTCGGGTGGAGAGCATGCTGGGAGTGGATAACCTTTATGAGGATATCCATACGGAGTTAGCTCATCATGTCAATCAGGCTTTAAAAGCCCAAACCCTTTTCAAACGGGATCGTGACTACGTGGTTAAAGATGGAGAAGTCATTATTGTTGATGAATTCACCGGTCGTTTGATGTTCGGTCGTCGTTATAGTGAAGGCTTGCATCAAGCGATTGAAGCCAAAGAAGGCGTGAAGATCGAAAAGGAATCACAAACCTTAGCCACTATTACTTTCCAGAATTACTTCCGTATGTACAAGAAACTCTCGGGGATGACCGGAACGGCTATGACAGAAGAACCGGAGTTTCAGAAGATTTATAAGCTCGATGTTGTCGAAATTCCCACCAATAAGCCAGCGGTCCGGAGCGATGAGCCGGATGTAATTTATCGTTCGGAAGAAGGGAAGTTCCTGGCGGCAGTGGAAAGTGTGATTGAGCGCCACGCCCAAGGACAACCACTACTCGTAGGAACAGTTTCCGTCGAGAAATCTGAGCATTTAAGCGATCTGTTGGGGCGGCGCGGAGTTCCCCACCAAGTGCTTAATGCCAAATACCATGAAAAAGAAGCTCAAATTGTCGCTCAGGCTGGACAGCGCGGGATGGTTACGATTGCCACAAACATGGCGGGTCGGGGAACGGATATTATCCTGGGTGAGGGCGTGTCTGAACTTGGTGGATTGCATATCATCGGGACAGAACGGCATGAATCTCGGCGAATTGATAACCAATTGCGGGGACGTGCTGGACGCCAAGGGGACCCAGGATCAACCCAATTCTTTATTTCCTTAGAAGACGACCTGATGCGCATGTTTGGTGCGGACAATATTATGGGCATTATGGACAAATTAGGGATGGACGATTCCATGCCAATTACATCGAGAATGATCTCTCGTTCCATTGAAACCGCCCAACGGCGTGTGGAGAACCGCAACTTTGACATCCGGAAACATGTCCTCGATTATGATGATGTTATGAATCAACAACGTGAAGTGATTTATGCCCAGCGTCGGGCGGTGCTTATGGGCGAAAATCTTCGTGACAATATGATGGACATGTTGGAAAAGGCGGTCGTCGACAGCATCAGTATGTTTAGTGGAGAAAGCTCGTTCCCAGAAGACTGGGATTTGGCGGCTTTAGCCGATTATATTGAAAGTTTCTTTCTGCCAGGAATCCATTTAAGCCCTGAACAGTTGGCAGACATGTCAAGAGAAGAAATCGAAACAATGCTGATAGAACAAGCTAACGCACTTTATGAGAGTCGCGAAGTGCAGTTCGGCTCTGACTTGATGCGGGAAATTGAACGTGCGGTGATGCTTCAGGTTGTGGACAGCAAATGGATGGATCATCTTGATGCGATGGATATGCTGCGTGAAGGAATTGGTCTGCGTGCTTATGGTCAGAAAGATCCGTTGGTTGAGTACAGACGCGAAGGATTTGAAATGTTTCAAGCGATGATTGATTCCATCCAGGATGAAATTATTCGCTATATAATGCGGGTGACGCCTCAAGTTAGGGAAGAAGTTCAGGAACAGCCTCGGATCGTGACCGAGAACCTTTATGTAGGTGAACCCAGCGAACCTGTGCACACTGGAGAACAGATCGGACGCAACGATCTTTGCTCGTGTGGAAGTGGGAAAAAGTATAAGAAGTGTTGCGGAGCGGAAAAGAAGAAATAGGTTTTGGAAGGGTGAATAGAGAGTGCTTGCTGATTGGAAAAAAGAACTGGAAACGTTAACATTGTGCTTGGCAGATTTGAGGGTTTCCCTTTGACGTCTCTCAGCGTATAGAAAAAATTAGCTCCCTGGAGCGGGAGTTTCAACGGCCGGGTTTGTGGGATGATCCCGTCTTAGCTCAGAAAATTATGCAAGAGTTAGCCAATCATCAGAGTAAAGTCAAAACTTACGACGAACTAGAGCAGAAACTTGAGGAGACTGAGACCCTCTGGCAGTTGGCGACAGAGGAAGACGATGTAAGTCTTGAGCCGGAGATTGAGCAAGGGGTGAAGTCCCTGCAACGACGGTTTGAGGCTTTGGAGTTGGAAATTCTGCTCAGTGGGCCATATGATCGCAATAATGCCATCTTGACCCTACACGCGGGAGCTGGGGGCACGGAAGCACAGGATTGGGTGCAAATGCTCTATCGGCTCTATATACGTTGGGGAGAACGGCATGGCTACAAAGTGGAGACGCTGGACTTTCTACCTGGGGAGGAAGCGGGTATCAAAAGTGCAACTCTGTCCTTCAGTGGGGAAAATGCCTACGGTTATGCTAAGTCTGAAAAAGGCGTGCATCGCTTAGTGCGAATTTCACCGTTTGATGCCTCAGGACGTCGTCATACCTCGTTCGCATCAGTAGATGTTATTCCGGAAGTGACGGAGGATAATGAGATAATCATTGATACCGAGGATTTGAGGATCGATACCTACCGATCCGGTGGGGCAGGCGGTCAGCATGTCAATAAGACGGATTCGGCGATCCGAATAACCCATTTGCCGTCCGGGACCGTTGTCCAGTGTCAAAGTGAACGCTCACAGACGCAAAATAAAGCTGCAGCTATGCGAGTTTTGCAGGCCAAGCTGCTGGAACTAAAGCGCAAAGAGCAAGAGGCTGAGATTTCGGAAATCCGCGGTGAGCAACAAGAGATTGCTTGGGGAAGTCAAATTCGCTCTTATGTATTCCATCCTTACAGCATGGTTAAAGACCACCGAACCAATGTGGAAACCGGGAATGTGTCGGCGGTGATGGATGGGGAAATTGATGAGTTTATCGCAGCGTTTCTTCAGAAGACGAAAACGGTGCAGTAGGAAACCCAGCTGAGGGATAGTGAGAGAATTATTAAAAATGAGCTAAAGGAGGGAATCACTTGACTACTACTGAACTAAAGCGGGTAGCCAATGTTCTTCGTCAAGATATAATTTCCATGCTTGTAACTTCAAAATCTGGACATCCTGGTGGAAGTTTATCTGCCGCTGAAATCGTGACCACGTTATTCTTCCACGAAATGCGAATAAACCCGCAAGACCCCCGTTGGGTTGATCGGGATCGCTTTGTGCTTTCTAAAGGGCATGCGGCCCCCGTGCTTTATGCAGCGCTCGCCGAGAAGGGTTATTTCCCAAAAGAAGAGCTGCAAGGGCTTCGCCAAACGGGTCATATGCTCCAGGGACATCCCGATATGAAGAAGACCCCAGGTGTGGATATGTCCACAGGTTCCTTAGGGCAAGGTCTTTCTGCAGCCAACGGCATGGCTCTAGCCGGAAAGTTGGATGGCAAAGATTATCGAGTCTTTGTTTTACTTGGTGACGGTGAGATGGCTGAGGGACAAGTTTGGGAGGCAGCGATGGCGGCCGCCCACTACAAGCTGGATAATGTCACAGCCGTTTTGGATTTTAACGGCTTACAAATTGATGGCACGACAGAAAGTGTCATGTGTTCGACACCGCTAACAGAAAAGTGGCGGGCCTTTTGCTGGCATGTGATCGAAGTCGATGGTCATGATGTAGCTGCTTTGCTTGCGGCTTTTGCCGAGGCCAAACAGGTCAAAGGAAAGCCGTCTATCATCATTGCGAAGACGGTGAAGGGTAAAGGGGTTTCTTTCATGGAGAACGTTGCAGGCTGGCATGGCAATGCGCCGAGCGTTGAACAAGGAGAGCAGGCTTTGAAAGAATTACGGGAGGAGGCGTTAAACCTTGGCTGATAAAATGGCGACACGGGACGCGTATGGCAAGGCGTTGCTAGTGCTAGGAGCTGAAAACCCCAAGGTTGTTGTTTTAGATGCAGATTTGTCAAAGTCAACCAAGACCGCTGACTTTGGTAAAAAGTATCCCGAACGATTTTTTAATATGGGTATTGCCGAGTCAAACCTTTTAGGAACGGCAGCAGGACTGGCGGCAGCAGGCAAAATTCCGTTTGCCAGCACCTTTGCAATTTTTGCAGTTGGTCGCGCTTTTGAGCAAATTCGTAACTCGATTGCTTATCCTAAGCTTAATGTTAAAATTGCAGCCACCCATGCCGGAATTACGGTAGGGGAAGATGGAGGGTCTCATCAGGCTATTGAAGACGTGGCCATCATGCGTGCCGTCCCCAATATGGTGGTTTTAGTTCCCGCTGATGGGGAGGAAACACGCCAGGTGATTTTGGCTGCTGCCAAGTACTACGGCCCGGTTTATATTCGGATGGGGCGCTTGGCGGTGCCAACCCTTTTTGGAGAGGATTATCACTTTGAGATTGGGAAAGCGAATGTCCTAAGAGAAGGGACTGACGTAGCCATCATGGCTAATGGCGTGATGGTGGCCATGGCTTTAGAGGCGGCTGCAGAGCTTGCTGCTGAGGGGATTAGTGTGAGTGTTGTCAATGTTGCTTCAGTGAAACCCCTCGATGAAGCAACTATTGTGCAAGTTGCCAAACAAACGAAAGCCGTTGTAACGGCAGAAGAGCACAATATCATTGGCGGATTGGGAGGCGCTATCGCTGAGGTTTTAGGTGAGAAACAGCCCACGCCTATGGTTCGCGTCGGACTTAAAGATACGTTCGGAGAATCTGGACGTCCACAGGAACTCCTGGAAAAATATGGCCTCACTAAGGCGGACTTAATCCAAGCGGTACGTGAAGTCCTTACTAAAAAGCTAGGCTAATTCTAGGAAAAAACGCTTAACTTAGATCTTCAGAATAGATAGGACAAGCATTCCTTGAGAATGCTGTCCTTTCTTTCATATCAGCGTACACGGGGCTTGAAGCACGATAATACGGGACCAGGACTTGTTAGGACCTCGAACTTCGCGTCTCGAATTGCAGGATATCCACAATGAATGTCGAATGTTTTAAGCGTTATGGAGAAAAAAGGGTGTGGCGCGTGAAAACCAAGGAGGACAGTATGATTCAAATGAAAAATGTGTCCAAGATTTATCTGAACGGTGCCAGAGCTCTTGTCGATGTTAATCTTAAAATTGACAAAGGGGAATTTGTTTTTCTGGTGGGTCCTAGCGGGGCGGGTAAATCGACGATTATTAAATTATTTTATCGGGATGAGACCCCAACGCGGGGACAGGTTCAAATTAACGGTAAAAATCTCGTGCGTATGAAAGATCGGGAAGTTCCCTATTTACGGCGGAGCATTGGGGTGATTTTTCAGGACTTTAAGTTGTTGCCGAACAAAACAGTTTTTGAAAATGTAGCGTTTGCCCTCGAAGTGATCGGAGTGTCGAAGAGTGAGGTTAAGACTCGGACGCGCGTGACGTTAGACCTTGTCGGACTTGCCGGGAAAGAGAAATCCTTTCCGCATGAATTATCAGGAGGGGAACAACAGCGGGTCTGTGTAGCGCGGGCAATTATTAATAATCCGGCCCTGTTGGTGGCAGATGAACCAACGGGTAACCTTGACCCAGAAACTGCCTGGGGGATTATGGATTTACTTTACAACATCAACAAACGAGGAACGACGGTTGTCATGGCTACCCATGCCAGAAATATTGTGGATAAAATGCAGAAACGTGTAATTGCCATAGAAAGTGGTCGGGTAGCGCGCGATGAAGAAAAGGGAGGATACGGCTATGACGCTTAATTCCACTCTCTACGTTCTGCGCGAGACGGGTCACTCCATGAAACGCAATCCTTGGCTAAGCATTGCCTCTGTATTAACAGTTATGGTCTCACTGGTGATCTTAGGTTTCTCAGTATTTTTTCTGGCAAATGCCTCCAATATGGCGAAATCCTTTGAATCTCAGCTGGAGATTGCCACATTTGTGCAAAGTAGCGCAACCCCTGCCCAAGTACAAGCTTTACAAAGCCAAATTAAAACAATGCCCGGCGTGGCTTCAGTAACCCTAGTAACTAAAGAACAAGCGCTGGTGGATTTCGGCAAAACAATGGGTGGATCGCAAAGTAGTTTGGTGACGGATCTCGGCGGAACCAATCCTTTTCCGGATAAATTGACAGTTAAAGCAACGGATCCCAAAACTGTTGAAGCCCTGGCCAATAAGGTGTCCGCGCTAGCTGGGGTAGACAAAGTGCGCTACGGACAGGGGTATGTGGACAAGCTTTTGGAATTTACGCAATGGTTAAGGTGGATTGGCCTTGGTGTCGTTGTAGCATTTGGCATCGCAGCCATTGTGCTGATTTCTATTAATGTTAAAATGAATGTCTTTTCCCGGCGTCGCGAAATTCAGATTATGAAATTAGTTGGAGCAAGTAACAGCTTCGTCCGTTGGCCGTTTCTGATTGAGGGGTTGGCACTGGGCCTTGTCGGGGGAGCACTGGCTGCTGGTATCGTCGGCGTGGGCTATAATTGGATAACGAACTATGTTCAATCAACCTTAACCTTTCTGCCGGTTGTTCAAAATATGCTTCTCTTTCGCCAAGTTACAGTGGGTCTTTTGCTCGTCGGCATGGCGATGGGAGCCATTGGCAGTGGGGTATCTTTACAGAAGTTCTTGCGAAATTCTTAATTAAGGATGGAGGGGTCATTTGTTCTGGAAGAAAGGGATCCCAACTCTGGTACTTAGTCTTCTTTTGCTGGGGATAGTGGTATCCTCTTCAGGGGCCAATGAACTGGGAGATGCTGTTCAGCGGAAGCAAGATATTTCCAATCAAAAGAATCAAGCCCAGGGGCAGTTGAATCAACTGACCTATAGCGCAGATAAAATAAAGGCTCAATTGACTCAACTAGAAACTGAAATTGCTACCGCTCAGACGCTTTTAAGTCAGAAACAGGCGGCTTATGCCCAAGCTCAAACCCAAGTTCTTTCCGCTCAAAAAGAACTGGATCAAAAGCAAAAGGAGCTGGAAAATCGTCAAAGTGCCCTTGGAAAACGGGCTCGAGGAATCTATGAAAGTGGGCAGATTAGCTATTTGGAGCTGCTCTTTCAGGCTTCAGACCTCAATGATTTTGTTACCAGGATGGAATATTTTAGCAGGTTAATAGACAATGATCGTCAGTTATTGACGGATATCAAATCCCAAAAAGAACAAATTGCTCAGAAAACGCGGGAATTGCAAAGTCAAAGGGATCAAGCCGCTCAGCTTCAAGCACAGGCTGCTACTGTCAGCGCGAATCTCGCTAAGACAAAGTCTCAACAACGTATTGCCTTGGATCAAAACCAGAAGGCTCAACAAGCAGCCTTTGAAGAAGTTGACCGCTTGGAAGCTGAATCGAATGCTTTAGGGGATAAAATTCGGAAAATGCAGACAGCCCAGGCGACTCGTAAAGGTGGCGTGAGTGGATCAATCTCTACCTGGCCACTCCCAGGTTTTTATGAAATTAGTGATCCCTTTGGTTGGCGGACTCATCCCATTACCCACAAACAGAGTTTGCATACCGGAACGGATATTGTTGCGCCGGCTGGAACTCAGATTCACGCAGCAGGAGCAGGAGTTGTCCTGGAAGCCGATTGGAATTCGGCCTATGGAAACATGACGATTATCGATAACGGTAATGGCATATCTACCCTTTATGGACATCAGTCGGCCTTTGCCGTTAGCGAAGGTCAAACGGTAACAGCAAATCAGGTGATTGGAAATGTTGGCTCCACAGGTTTGAGTACAGGCCCACATCTGCATTTTGAAGTTCGCGTAGGCGGAAATCCCACAGACCCTCTGCAGTATTTTCCTAATTGATGGATAAGCAGTATTTCTACGCAAGAATGAGCATATAATAGAGCAAGACTAGCAGGAAGGGGTTTGACTTGATTGCAGGAGTGGAATTGGAAAAAAATAGCTAAATATGTTGGAGTCGTCCTTCTGACTTTTTCTGTACTTGTGACTGTTGGGGTAGGTGGGATTATGCTTACCAACATAGGTAATGTGGGGCGCTTAGTTCACGTCGTACAATTGATTCGCAGCGATTACTTAGAAAACGTAACCAACGATCAACTTGTGGAAGGTGCAACTAAAGGCATTGTCGAGGAGTTAGGAGATCCCTATTCGACGTATATGAATGCCAAGGAGAATCAAGAACTTTTTCAAATGTTGGAAGGGAAATTCGGTGGAGTAGGGATTGTCCTCAGTTTGAAGGACCCCAAAAAGCTCGTAGTATTGCGCCCCATCAAGAATTCGCCAGCGAGTAAGGCCGGCATCCAACCGGGCGATGTTGTCAACAAGATTAATACTGCAGAGACCTCCGGTATGGAGCAAGACAAAGCGGTAGGTATGATGCGTGGCGATCCTGGAACGAAAGTAGTCTTGGCCCTTTATCGGGAGAGCACGAATAAGACCTACACTGTGAGTTTAACGAGGGAAAATATCACAGTTCCAACGGTTGATGGAGAAGCATTGCCGGGGCACACGGATATCGCTTATATCAATATTTCTCAGTTTGCTTCAGATACCGGAACGGAACTTAAAGACACTTTGAACAATATGGACATTAAAAAATACAAGGGTCTTATCTTGGATATGAGATATAACCATGGCGGGGAGCTCAATGCCGCAGTTCAGGTTGCCAGTTACTTTGTACCATCAGGCCCAGTAGTTTACATTGTGGATAAACAAGGTAATGTTGACACCAAAATGGCAACAGGTACGTATTTGGGGATGCCGATGGTGGTTCTTGTTAACGAAGAGAGTGCTTCAGCCGCTGAGATTGTAGCCGGGGCGATCAAAGATGAGAAAACAGCAACTCTTGTCGGAGTAAAGACGTTTGGTAAAGGGATCGTGCAAACGATTTTCCCCTTAGATGGGGGAACCAGTGTCAAATTAACGACCGCTAAATACCTTACCCCGAGTAAGCTGTCGATTAACAAAATAGGGATCGAACCGGATGTAAAGGTAGAACTGGCAAAGGGCCAGCAAGCTACCCTTTCTCCAACAGATACAAACTTTGATCCCCAACTTCAAAAAGCTCTCCAAACGTTACAAACAAAATTGAAATAAGAGTTTTGAACGGCACGCTTCATAGAGGGAGCGTGCCGTTCTTTCGATATGCGTAGTTGGAATAACAACTATCAAACATCAAACATCTAGTATGCGGTTTGAACCACGCCTATCGAATAGAGATTAGTAGCCGTCGGTGGCGTTGTTGCATAGACTACGCTGAACTTATAAAACGACGGGGGTAGAGAGTATGGGTAATAAGACTGGGGTGCGACATTACTTTGCCGAAGGAATGACCACCAGAGGGTACATATCTCTGTTGCCGAACATGATGCCAAGTTGGCGGCGGGCTTATGTCTTATTGGGAGGGCCGGGAACCGGTAAATCGACGTTGATCAAGGTTATTGGCTTAGAATTATTAGATCGGGGCTATGACATCGATTTCTTACGTTCGGCCAAGGATCCGGATTCGATGGCCGGTTTTGTTATGCCGCGTCTGGGGTTGGCGATGTTGGATGCCATGGAAGTGTCTCCACTGCGTTGGCGGGCACCGGGTGTTGTCGAGAAATTTATTGATTTTAGGATTTTCTGTGATGAACAAATATTAGAGAAGCAACGTGTCCAAATTTTGAAGATTGAAAATCGGTTGCAAGAGCTTCAAATGACATTAGAGGAAGAGTTGACGACAGAACTTGGTTCGCTGATCGGGAATAGGGCACACAAACCTCGCTTGGAGAAAGAAGACATTGCTTGGATTTTGGGAAATTCTGCGCGGTTAAAAGTAAAAAAAGAACACACCGGACCTTGGCCTCTCGCTGAAAATGCCATTAAGCTTTTGCAAAAAAGCGTCATTAATCCCTATTTTTTGCATGGTTTAACTGCAGAAGGATGGCTTAATCTTGCGCCTCATTTTCTCTCAGACTTCGATCAAATCCGGCTTGAAGGCGATGAAACATTGGATGCCTTAGACTGGGTCTTGCGCGAAGCACAGCAATTGGGACAATTGATTGAGATTGTCTTGCACCCTCTCAATCCTGATGAAGTGATTGGAATTGTTTTCCCAGAAAGGCATTTGGCTATCTGGCAGGGAAATCCAGAGAAATTAGGAGATCAAGGCTTAGAACGACCTTTCAGCAAAAAATTAATTGAGACCTTAGCGTCTTGGCAAACAGACAGGTCTCAAATTAAGGCAATGTATATGGAAGCTGTGAATTTTGACCAAGTGGACGCCTATCGGGAAACCCTGCTCAACCAGATCCTAGGTGATATACAGATAAAAACGTAGGGCACGATGCAACGTGCTCCTACTTAAAGAGGTGAGTTAGAATCATGCTGATAATACTGAGAACCAAAGCACCGATAAACGCACTAGAAAAGCCCTGAATGAAAAATCCCGGGACAAGCTTAGCTGTCAAGGCCAGCATGGCTCCATTAATAACTAAGGTAAACAATCCTAAGGTTAAGATTTGCAAAGGAAAGGTAAAAAACGAAAAGATCGGTCGCACAAGAGTATTCACTAGACCCCAAACGAGTGCCGCCCAAATTGCGGTCGAGAAGCTGGCAAGGTGAAGGCCTGGAACGATAAGGGTCATGAGAACAAGAGCCAAGGCATTAATTAACAAACGAATAATTAGTCCTAACATAAAAAATCGATCTCCTTTTCTACTGAATTTTTTTATAACGACAAGGGAAACCTAAACTAAATTAAGGATCAAGCTTCGAAAGGAGCGTGTCCCATGTCAAAAAAAGTACGGTCCCTTGTAGTCATTTGTTCCTTAGGTCTTAGTTTAACAATAACTGGCTGTGGTCTACAAGCCCTTTTAAGAACCAAGGACAAAACTTCTGCCCCAAAGGGTGGAACTGAGCCGGTGATCGCGGTTTCTTTAAATGAGGACGATCCCAATAAACTACTTATTACCAAAGGGATCGACGACCTTGCCAAAAAGGAAAATGTGCAAGTGAAGTATCTGGACCAAAGTTCTGCAGGAAAAGAAGGAAAAGAGTCCCCCTTAAAAGGGGCGAAGGTTCTGATTTATCAAGGGGGAAATGCGAGTCTTCTCAAGAGTGCAGAAACAGACAAAATCCCAGTGTTAGCTTTAAGTCAGCTTCCCACAGATGCAAAGCTCGTAGGAATAATTACTCCAGATCAGGAAAAAGTCGGAGAGCTTATGGCCCAAGCGTTAGTAAGTAAGATTACAGAGGGTCAAGTCGTAATTCTGCAGGGGGATCCCAACGAATCGGGATTGCAAGATCGTTTAGTGGGGAACAAAGCAGTACTTAGCAACTATCCCAAGCTAACAGTTCAAACCATTGTAAGTTCCCCAGAGTCTGAATCAGCAGCCAAACAAGGCTTAGTGGATTTTCTTCAGAAAAACCCCGGTAAGGTCCAAGGTATCTTGGCGTATACCGAAAAATTAGCAGCTATAGCAAATGAAGTTTTGAAACAAGCACAGTTAGACAAGAAAATTATTTTAGTTGGGGGACAAGCCAGTGTTCCCTCCTTGGAACGAATGGCAAATGGAGCGCAGATTGGGGATGTTGATACTTCTCCTTACCTGCAGGGTATCAATGCCTATCAGTGGGCTCAGAAAATTATTAAACAGGAAGCCTTGGATGTTAATGATTCTATCACAAGTGAGCAAGGAGAAATACCAGCTAAAATTATTCAAGTTAAGGCTGTAACGCCGGATAACCTCGCTGTGATCCAGAAGAGTTACAACAAAACCCTGCAAAGTGCAGAACAGGATAAAAAGCAAACCGACCAGATAGACTCAGCATCTAAATCTAAAGCATCAGAACAAACACCAGATCAAGGGCAAGCCAAGCAAGATGATCAGAGCAGCGGAGATAAGTCCAAGTCTGGAGCAAGTAGCGAAGGACAAAATGCCAAATCAAGCGCTATGCCTCCGGGCGTGCAAATGGTTACGGAACGGATAAAGACAGAAACAACGCGAGAATACCTCGATGCTCAAGGTAAGGTCATTGGTACCGAGAAAACAGCTAATGAACAGGTAAAGACCGTGCCCCCTGCAATGCTGAATCAACCGTCTGAACAATCAAAAGATGCGACGCAGGGTCAAGGGGGGCAGTCGGAGAAGGATTCAGGAACGAATAAAAACCAATAAATGCAAAGCGCTTGAAATACTCTAAATAAGCCGAAGACCTTTCGGCTTATTTCTTTTACTAAAAACGGCCCGTTCGCCGATGCGGGTGATGATTTAATTTGTATAACGTATGGCTTAGATGTAAAATAAACTAAGAAGAATTATAAATTATTAAAATCAAATTAGTGCAGTAAGTCTACTGCTGATCTTGTCAATATAGTAATTTTTATGAATTGAAAAGGAGACCGGAGCACATGGAATTCCATTTACAGGCTCCCTATAAAGCGGCGGGGGATCAGCCGCAGGCCATAGATGCTCTGGCCGCTGGGGTGAATGAAGGTCGGCGGCATCAGACATTACTGGGAGTTACAGGGTCTGGGAAGACCTTTACAATGGCTAATATCATTACGAAGGTGCAGAGGCCGACTCTCATCCTTGCTCATAATAAAACCTTGGCGGCGCAACTATATAGTGAGTTCAAGGAGTATTTTCCTGAAAATGCCGTCGAGTACTTTGTGAGTTACTATGATTATTACCAACCTGAGGCTTACGTGCCCTCCAGTGATACGTTTATTGAAAAAGATGCTTCGATTAACGATGAAATTGAGAAATTGCGTCACTCAGCGACCGCTTCATTACTTGAACGACGTGATGTGATCGTGGTGGCCAGCGTTTCTTGTATTTACGGTTTAGGATCTCCAGAGGATTATCGTGAGCTGGTTCTTTCGTTACGGCAGGGACAAGTTGTCGATCGTAATGAGATTTTGCGCAAGTTGATTTCGATCCAATATGACCGCAATGATATAGCGTTTGTTCGAGGAACGTTCCGTGTCCGAGGGGATGTTGTAGAGATTTATCCTGCTGCAGCAAGTGAGCGGGTGCTTCGAGTGGAGATGTTTGGGGATGAAATCGAGCATATTTATGAGATCGATGTCTTGACTGGGGAAATCTTAGGGGAACGGTACCATGTCTCAATTTTCCCGAACTCCCACTATGTAATTGCCAAAGATAAAGTCATGGAGGCTGCAGAAAATATTGAAAAGGAACTGGACGAACGACTAAAGGTCTTAGAAGCGGAGAACAAGCTTTTAGAAGGACAACGACTTGAGCAGCGGACACGTTATGATTTAGAAATGCTTAGGGAAATGGGTTTCTGTAATGGAATCGAAAATTATTCTCGCCATTTGACCTTCCGTGAGCCGGGCGAGACACCCTATACCTTGCTCCATTATTTCCCTGAAGATTTTCTCCTTTTTGTCGATGAATCCCACGTTTCTCTTCCTCAGGTAAGAGGAATGTATGAAGGCGATCGTTCACGCAAAACTACGCTGGTGGACTATGGTTTTCGTCTTCCTTCAGCCTTGGATAATCGACCCTTGACGTTTGCCGAGTTTGAACAGACAATTAAGCAAAGCATCTATGTCAGTGCAACGCCAGGGCCTTATGAAATCGCTCATTGTCCGACCGTTGTAGAGCAGATTATTCGCCCTACTGGGTTACTGGATCCGGAGGTTATTGTACGCCAGACCAAAGGGCAAATTGATGATTTGCTTGGGGAAATCAGAGCGCGGATCTCCAGGGATGAACGGGTCTTGATTACGACGCTAACGAAAAAAATGGCTGAGGATCTCACAGATTACTTTAAAAACCTAGAAATTAAGGTGAAGTACCTTCATTCGGATATTAAGACCCTTGAGCGCGTGGAAATTCTGCGCGAGCTTCGTTTGGGGACGATTGACGTAGTGGTTGGAATCAACCTCTTACGTGAAGGACTCGATTTGCCGGAAGTTTCCCTGGTCGCAATTCTCGACGCGGATAAAGAAGGATTTCTTAGGTCGGATCGTTCCCTTATTCAGACCATCGGTCGTGCAGCACGCCATGCTCAAGGGAAGGTCGTTATGTACGGTGATAAGATCACAAGGTCAATGCAACTCGCTCTCGATGAAACGAATCGACGCCGCGCGATCCAAATGGCTCATAACGAAAAAATGGGGATTACTCCACAGACCATTCATAAGGCGGTTCATGATGCGCCAGAGGCAACGAAAGTTGCCGAGCTAAAAAAAGCCTACGGAACCAAACTGCCGCCCGAAGAGCTTGCCACACTCCTCAAGAGTTTAGAACAAGAAATGCGCCTGGCAGCTCGAGAGCTGGATTTTGAACGAGCAGCCGAAATCAGAGATGCTGTGATCGAGCTAAAAGGAGAAGAAAATAAATACAAAGTAACTTCACAACAACGAGGCAATACTCGCTATAAGCGAGAAGACAAGAAAGCAAGAAAGAAATCAATAAACTGACTCAACTAGGAGGCCAATCATGACCCAAGACTATCTAAAGGTGCGTGGCGCACGTGCCCATAACTTAAAAAACATCGATATTGACATCCCACGCAATAAACTAGTGGTGATTACCGGCTTGTCCGGCTCGGGAAAATCGTCCCTGGCCTTTGATACAATCTATGCTGAAGGACAGAGGCGTTATGTAGAATCCCTTTCTGCCTATGCCCGACAGTTTTTGGGGCAGATGGATAAACCCGATGTGGATTCCATCGAAGGGCTCTCCCCTGCGATTTCAATCGATCAGAAGACGACCAATCGTAATCCTCGCTCGACGGTAGGAACGGCGACGGAGGTTTCCGATTACCTTCGTTTGCTGTATGCGCGGATCGGGCATCCTCATTGCCCACAGTGTGGGCGTGGGATTTCCCAGCAGACTATCCAGCAGATGGTTGACCAAGTGATGAATTTACCGGAGCGAACGAAACTGCAAATCTTAGCCCCGCTTGTAAAAGGAAAAAAAGGCGAACATCAAAAGGTCTTTGAGGATGCTCGGAAGTCAGGGTATGTTCGAGTGCGTGTGGATGGAGAGACCAGAGACCTGAGCGAAGAGATTGAACTGGCCAAGAACAAAAAGCATTCGGTTGAAGTCGTGATCGACCGTATATCTCTGAAACCTGAAAGTGCCGAGCGTTTGGCGGATTCTCTGGAAACAGCGCTCAAACTTGGTGAAGGAAATGTTAGCGTGGACATCACTGACGGGGGTGAGTTGCATTTTAGTGAGAATTTTGCCTGTCCAGATTGCGGGATTGCGCTTGAAGAGATTTCTCCACGTCTTTTTTCCTTTAATAGCCCCTATGGCGCATGCCCGGCTTGTACAGGACTAGGGGCAAATCTTGTCGTTGACATTGACTTACTCCTCCCTGACCGTTCCCGGTCTTTGGCAACAGGGGCGATTGCACCTTGGGCCAAATCAACTTCCAGCTATTACCCCAAAATGATGGAGGCTGTGGCCTTAAACTTGGGATTCGAGATGGCTACTCCCTTACAAGAGCTCACTGAAAACCAATGGCAGGGGCTACTTTATGGAACAGAAACCCCGATTCGTTTTCAGTACCAAAATATTTTTGATCAACCCAAAACATATCATACCAACTTTGAAGGACTGATTCCTCTTTTTGAACGTCGGTATCGGGAGTCAACTTCAGATATGGTGCGTGTTGAAATTGAAGGGTATATGAGTGAGCACCTTTGTCCAAGCTGTCAAGGGCAACGCCTAAAACCAGAAGCGTTAGCCGTGAAGGTGGGGGGGCTCTCAATTGATGATTTGACCCGCCTGCCAATTACTGAAGCAATAAGCTTTCTAAAGCAACTGGTCCTTACGCCGAAAGAAGAAACGATTGCCCGCCAGATTTTGAAGGAAATTAGGGAGAGACTAGGATTTTTGATGAATGTGGGACTGGACTACCTGACGCTAGGGCGTGCCGCGGGTTCGCTCTCGGGTGGCGAAGCGCAGCGGATCCGTTTGGCAACTCAGATTGGCTCAAGTTTGATGGGTGTGCTTTATGTTCTGGATGAACCGAGCATTGGGCTCCACCAACGGGACAATGCCCGTCTTCTTTCCACACTTAAACGCTTGCGTGATCTCGGCAATACCCTAATTGTGGTCGAGCATGATGAGGATACGATGATTGCGGCGGATCACATTATTGATATCGGTCCCGGTGCAGGGGCTCATGGTGGACGAGTGGTGGCGGAAGGGACCATTGAGGAAATCAAGGACAATAAAAGATCAATCACTGGGCAATATTTGAGTGGCGAAAAACAGATTGCGGTGCCGGAGAATCGACGGCAGCCGAACGGAAAATGGCTCGAAGTTTTTGGAGCCCGAGAAAATAATCTTAAGGATATTCAGGTGCGCATTCCCTTAGGTTTGTTTACCTGTGTGACAGGAGTCTCCGGCTCTGGCAAAAGTACCTTGGTCAATGAAATTATTTACAAAGGATTAGCAGCTAAGCTGAACGGTGCGCGGTCACGTGCTGGAGTGCATGATCGCTTGGCGGGGTTAGAGTATCTGGACAAGGTTATTGATATTGACCAGTCTCCGATCGGACGGACCCCCCGTTCTAATCCCGCGACCTATACCGGTGTGTTTGATTTTATTCGTGAACTCTTTTCTCTAACTCCGGAAGCCAAAATGCGAGGGTACAAGCCCGGCCGCTTCAGCTTTAACGTCAAAGGCGGCCGTTGTGAGGCCTGCCGTGGCGACGGGATCATCAAGATCGAAATGCATTTTCTGCCAGACGTCTACGTTCCCTGTGAAATTTGCGAGGGGAAACGGTATAATAGAGAGACTTTAGAAGTGCACTATAAAGGTAAAAGTATTGCTCAAGTCTTAGATATGACAGTGGATGAAGCCGTAGAATTCTTTAAAGCAGTTCCGAAAATTTCCCGAAAGTTTCAGACAATGCAGGATGTGGGCTTGGGGTATATTCGTCTGGGACAACCCGCAACCACCTTATCCGGGGGAGAAGCCCAGCGTATTAAATTAGCCACGGAATTGAGCCGTCGCAGTACAGGGAAAACAATTTATATTCTCGATGAACCGACGACAGGTTTGCACACGGCAGATATCGACAAACTCCTCCAGGTGCTCCATCGTTTGGTAGATGCAGGGGATACGGTGCTCGTCATTGAGCATAACCTCGATGTCATCAAAACGGCAGACTGGCTCGTCGACCTCGGTCCTGAAGGAGGGAATCGAGGCGGAGAAGTGGTAATAGCAGGGACCCCGGAGGACATTGCTGCTTTCCCGGCATCGTATACGGGGCAGTATTTAAAGCGTTATTTAGAGTAGGAGTACAAGTCAATAATCAATAATCAATAATCAATAATCAAGGTTCGAACTATGAATAGACGAACGAATAATATTGAACTACAAATTCGTCACTAAGGGAAAGGAATGTCCTTTTCGCTGTCGAATAAACAAAGAATGAAGAGTGGGGGAACTTGCGATCGTTGATATTTAAACCACGAATTATAACTATGAAAACTGCGAAAATGTATCGGGATTTAAGGAGGGATAAGGGCGTGGCGATTCGATTAGTAGCTATGGATCTGGATGACACCCTGCTTAGGGATGATTGGACGATTTCCCCGCGTGTTGTTGAGGCGATTCAAAAAGCTCAGGCTCAGGGCGTTAAAATGACCATTGCTACCGGGCGTATGTCTCTTTCGGCGCGTCCTTATGTAGAACAACTGGGCGTGGATGTTCCGGTGATCACGTGCCATGGGGCGATGATTCAACATGTCTTAAGCGGTGATATTCTTTTCCGACGAGTTATTCCCAGTACTGTGGCAGATGAACTTGTTCGGTATGTTTCGAAACGAGGGTTTTATGCTCAGGTTTATCTCAAAAATCGTGTCATTGCGACGGAATTGAATCAATGGTCGCGGGAGTACGCGCGGATTGCGAGTGTTCCTATTGAGGAAGAAAATCTGTCCAGCCTGCTTGCTCAGGAACCCGAAGGGGTAGAGAAAATTCTCCTGATGGCAGAGGAAGCGGATCTCGACCAATTGGCTCCTGTCTTGAAACAACATTACGGAGAAAAGGTGCACATTACTAAATCTAAGCCCTGTTTCCTGGAAATGATAGATTATTCCGTAAACAAAGGCGTCGCCTTGGCCTCTTTAGCAGAGCATTTAGGAATTGTCCAGCAAGACGTTATGGCGATTGGAGACAGTTTTAATGATCTGGAAATGATTAAATATGCAGGACTTGGTGTGGCTATGGGCAATGCCCGATCAGAAATTAAGGAACAAGCGGATATCATTACAGTCAGCAATGAGGAAGACGGAGTGGCAGAGGCTATTGAACGTTATGTACTGCAAAGTGGCACGATGCCTTACGTCCCTCGACGTTAAGGAAGGGAGAATTTCGAAATGGATATGAAAACAGTTCGCCAAACGGCGCGAGAAAAACTCAAAGGATTTTGCCGGGTTTGTTCCGAATGTAATGGCAAAGCCTGTGCTGGGGAAGTCCCAGGGATGGGAGGGCTGGGGACGGCGGCCTCCTTTAAAAGCAATCTGGCAGCGTTGGCGGCCTTTCGCCTCAATATGAGGACCCTTCATGGTGCCAAGAATCCGAATACAACCTACCAACTTTTTGGGCAAGAACTTGCAACACCGATTCTAGCTGCACCAATTACGGGCAATGTTTATAACATGGGTGGGGCCTTGAACGAAGCAGAATGGGCTCAAGTAATAATTCAGGGTTGCCTGGCGGCAGGAGCTTTAGGGTGTACAGGGGACGGTGCCGATCCAGTGATGTATAATTCCGGGGTGGATGCGATAATTCAGGCACAAGGCCGGGGTATTCCGTTCATTAAACCGCGGGAGCAGGAAGAGGTCTTTAACTATTTGCGTCGTGCTGAAGAAGCCGGAGTTCTAGCGGTAGGAATGGATATCGATGGAGCTGGCCTGGTTACGATGGCCTTAAAAGGACAACCCGTTGGTCCAAAAACTGCTGAAGAAATGCAAGCGATCATTTCTAGCACGTCGTTACCCTTTATCATTAAAGGCATTATGACGGTGGACGAGGCCGAAATAGCGATTGAAGTAGGAGCTGCAGCAATTGTCGTATCAAACCACGGTGGACGAGTGCTCGATCACACGCCTGGGACAGCTGAAATTCTGTCAGAAATCGTTGCAGCGGTTAATGGGCGAATCCCTGTGCTTGTTGACGGTGGAGTCAGGTCGGGCACGGATGTGTTAAAAATGTTGGCTCTCGGTGCAGAGGCAGTCTTAATCGGAAGGCCATTCATCATTGCTGCTTATGGCGGAGGCGCAGAAGGGGTCTCTTTAGCGTTGAACAGAATGACCGCTGAACTGAAACAAGCCATGATTTTGACGGGATGCGCAACGCTTGAAGATATTAACATGGAGGTATTATTATAAAAGATAAAATGAAGATAAAACCTTGGCAAACATGGCGCGTAAACCTTGTGCTCCTGGCACTTCTGACAAGTGTCTATCTGAGTGGATGTCATCAGGTTGCGTCGACCAAAGCGCCGGTTACCCCGGCGACGACGACTGGGCCTTCTCAAACGCCGGAGGCCAATGAGACGGGAGAAACTCCTCCTGCTCCGGAGGACACTTCGCAGCTGCCAAGCCCCGAATCGAAAACGAAACCAAGCCCCGAACCGAAAACAGAACCAATCCCCGAACCGAAAATAGAACCAATCCCTGAACCGAAAACAGAACCAATCCCCGAACCGAAAACGGAACCAATCCCCGAGCCAAAAATAGAACCAATTCCCGAACCAAAAACCATAACCGTCCCTTCCATTCCAGCGGACGAAAGTGACAACAATCCTGCGCCTACGCCTCCTCCGGATCTTGCTCAGACCCCGATTCATCCGTATTATGATTTGGATGGCACCCCGCCAAGTGCCCCGGGGCTGGCCATGCGCACCAGAGTATTTAATGTAGAACCGCAAAAAATTGCTTATTTGACGTTTGATGACGGTCCCTATCCTCAAACTACGCCTCGCATCCTTAAGATCCTTCAGGATGAAGGTGTGCAAGCAACGTTTTTCGTAGTAGGAAGTCAAGTAGAACAGCATCCAGATCTCTTGAAAGCTGAATATGAGCAAGGAGAAGGCATCGGAAATCACAGTTATTCCCATGATAATAAGTTAGTTTATCGCAGCCCAGAGGCTTTTTTAGCGGAAATTAAACATAATGAAGAGCTTATTTTTAAAGCGATTGGAGTTCGCCCTAAAATTGTACGGGCGCCCGGAGGAACTCAGGGGCATTTTCATGTCAATTATTATAATGCGGTCGATGCTGCGGATTATTTAATTTATGATTGGAATGTCAGCAGCGGAGATGCTGACGCCGCTCTCGTCCCAGCAGACCAACTTGTCCAAAACGTTGAGAGCCAAGTATCTGGTAAGTCGAGGCTTATTATCCTAATGCATGATGCCGGGGCCAAAGTCACGACAGTTGATGCGCTACCTCGGATTATTCAGTACCTCAAACAACAAGGATACTCCTTCGGCGTGATCACTCCGAAAGTTGCTCCGATTCTGTTTCCCGGAGGATTTAATAGCTAAGCTTTCACTTGTGATTTGCTATTCCTTTAACGCTCGTGCAAACTGGCACAAGAATTGCAATAAGGGGTCGAAACCGCTATACTTAAAGTGAAGGGGAGTGGCGGTTTTGCGTGTTCTTTTAGTTGCCCTCAATGCCAAATATGTACATACGAACCTAGCTCTCCGTTATTTGCGCGCAGAGGTTCGCGCAGTTTATCCGGATGTCTTGTTGCGGGAATTTAGTATTAACGAACATTTAGATCGAATTGCTGAAGAAATCTATGAAGCTCAGGCTGATGTAATTGGCTTTTCGTGCTATATTTGGAACATAAAGGAAATAACGGCGCTCGTCAGGCAGCTTCGTCCAATCTGTCCCGAGGTGAAGTTTGTCCTTGGGGGCCCGGAAGTATCTTTTGAGGCCAAGGAGTTTCTGCTTGAGCATCCAGAGGTAGATGTTCTTGTCGTTGGTGAAGGGGAAAAAACATTTTTAGAGCTGCTTACGACTTGGCAAAACGGTCATGAACCTTATCATGTGGCTGGTCTGGCTTGGATAGAGCAGGGAAAAATCGTTGTTAATCCGCCGAGACGAGTTGCCCCGAATTTAAACGAACTGCCGTTGCCCTATACAGAGAAGGAAGATTTTACAGGCCGACTTGTTTATATTGAAACGACGAGAGGCTGCCCTTTCAACTGTCAGTATTGCTTGTCGGCAACGTTTAAGGGGGTTCGATTTCTAGAGCCTGAACGGTTTCGCCAGCTGTTTCGTCATTTGCTGAAAAACGGTGCCCGCACCATAAAATTTGTGGATCGAACCTTCAATGCCAATAAGCGTCACGCTCTGGAAATTTTGGAGATAGTGCGGGAAGAGAGCGAATACCACCCGGGTGCTCAGGGTATTCGTGTTCATTGTGAAATGGCAGGGGATCTATTGGATGAAGAGTGGATGAATTATTTCAGAAATTATCCACGCGGTTTAATCCAATTGGAAATAGGAGTTCAGTCCACGCACCAACCGACGTTGGAAATGGTTTCGCGCCCTCAAAACTTTGAGGACTGGAAAAAATACGTGCCAGAAATGAGGGCCTGCGGGATTCCGCTTCACCTTGATCTGATCGCCGGCTTACCAGGGGAAAGCTGGACGAATTTTCGGACCTCGTTTAACGAAGTATACTTAATAAACCCAGATATGCTCCAGCTTGGATTTTTAAAAGTACTCAAAGGGTCAGGACTTCGTCAACAAAGCAATCAGTATGGCCTTGTGTTCATACCAGATCCACCCTATACAATTTTAGAAACCCCATTCTTGTCACATAGCGAAATCCTTCAATTACATCGCATCGAAGACTTACTCGATAAATACTATAATTCAGGAAAGTTTGCACACGCCTTATATGAAGTTCTTAAATTTTTTACAACGCCCTTCGATTTTTATCATGAGTTGGCTGTGTTCTGGCAGCAAAAGGGTTGGTTTCAGCGCCAGTGGCCGGGCAAAGCTCTTTTTGAAAGATTGTGGGAATTTATCGAGCAGCGAGTCCCGAACATTACGTCGCCAAAGGGCGTCTTAGGGGAGGAACTCCGCGATGCCGTGCGTTTCGATTATTACCTGTGGGAGCGTCCCAACAGCATCCCTGACTGGCTCGAAGTTTGCTCAGAGTCTGAAAAAGCAGATCAATGCCAAACAAAGCAGGAAGATATTCGTCGAGCTAGTTATTGGGAAAAGGTGATTCCCGTGGTCCAAGCAATGGACCGGCGTCAGTGGCATCGCAACACGGCAGTGGCCTATTTCACCTCTGATGTCTTAAAGGGTGGTGAATCCTCCAGGTCCTGCTGGTATCTTTTTCACTATCAGCAGGGGAACGTGAAGGCCTATCGGTATGACGAATGAATGGAGTGCAGTGAAAATGGCTTCCCGAAATTTTCTAGGTAAAACCATAACGCGCTGGTTTTGCATCGTTATATTGCTACTGGTTGCCGGGTGTGCGAAACCTCCTCAGGCGGGACAACCAGGTGGACCGGCTCCTGCCGTGGTGGAAGTCTGGCATTCTCTACAAGGGGCAGAGGCAGATGCTTTGCAGACGCAGGTTCAAACAATTACGAAGACACATCCTGAGGTACTCATTAAACTCAAATATGTGCCGGAAGAAAACTTTGTAGCTTTTTCCTACCAGGCGGAAGCAGGAGGAGAAGGGCCGGAAATATTTATCGCTTCAAGGGAAATTCTGCGCCAACTCTATGGGCAGGGGGCCTTAGCTCGCTCGGCCTACATTGATCAGGAGGCGTTTCCTGCAACGTTAGTCAGCTTTCGATTTGGAGGAGTGGGGTATGCCCTTCCTTGGTTGACAGATGCTCCTTTGCTTTATTTTAGAACGGATACAGCTAGTGTCCCTACCAATTTAGCGGACCTTTTTTCAGCCAAAGGGGGAGTTACCGTCACATCCGTCGATACTGCCACATTTTCGGCATGGTGGAATGGGCAAGGTGGGCAGTTGCTGAATGCCGGAAAACCTGTACTTAATGATCCCAACAATGTCGCCTTTCTGCAACAACTCTTGTCTTGGCAGAACGCCCAACTCTTGCGAATCAACCCCAACGCCTTAACGGCCTTTACAGGTGGTCAGACACCCTATATTATCGCTGGGGCAAGTCAAGCGAAATCTTTTACTCAGCAAAATGTGCCTTGGGGAAGCATCCCGCTCGCTGAATTGGTGAGCGGCCCAGGACAAACGCTTGTGGGGGAGACCTTGGGAATCGCCAATTCCGCGGTTGAGACGAATCCGGAAATGACACCGTCGATTCAAACCGTTGAAAAAGCACTGCTGACACCGGAAGTGGAAGGGGCGCTAATGCAAGCTGGACAGCTGCTGCCTGCAAATATGGCCTATTACCGTCTGCCTGAAGCCCAGAAAGGTGTCTTTCCGCAGGCCAATACTGCCTTAACTAAGGCATGGCCTTTAGCCGGAGATGCGCCTGAGTGGAAGTTGATTCCGCTGCAAGATGAGGCCTGGAGCAACGCTCTGGCTGGCAAGATCCTGCCCGAGGATGCGTTGGCAAATGCTCAGGAAAAAGCCGGAAATGCTTTGTTGGCAAAAGGACAGTCTTAAGTTTTCATATCAGAAGAGGAGGTGGAGAAATGGATAAAAAAGAATTAGAGTTGGTGGTCATCACAGGGTTATCGGGCGCAGGGAGAACTCAGGCCATGCAAAGTCTTGAAGATCAAGGATTTTTCTGTGTCGACAATTTGCCACCCACCTTTCTTGTGAAATTCGCGGAGCTTTGTGCCCAGTCCCGAGGAAAGGTCTCTAAAGCAGCGATTGTTTGCGATTTGCGCGGGGGAGAATTCTTTTCGTCACTAAGCGAAGCCTTAAGTAATTTGGAGAAGGAGGGTTTTCATCTCCAAGTCCTTTTTCTGGATGCCTCGGATGAAACGTTGATCCGTCGTTACAAAGAATCTCGACGTCGGCATCCTCTTTCTCCTCACGGACGAGTGTTAGATGGAATTCTTGCTGAACGCCAGCAGTTGGAAGAGCTCAGAATCCGAGCGGACAACATTATTGATACATCCCACTTAACGTCCCAACAGCTCCGCAGTCAAGTGGCTGAGTTATATGGTAAAGTACAGGGTCTGGGTCAAATGGCTGTTTCCGTGATATCTTTCGGCTTCAAATATGGAATCCCGATGGATGCAGATCTGGTTATGGATGTGCGGTTTTTGCCAAATCCGTTTTATATCGAAACCTTACGCCCGTTGACTGGAGAGCATGCGTTAGTCCAAGACTATGTCTTTGGCAACCCGATGACTCAAGAGTTTATGGAAAAGTACCTGGCCTTGCTGGAATACATCTTGCCTAATTATGTTAAAGAGGGCAAAACCCACTTGGTCATTGGAATTGGCTGTACGGGTGGACAGCATCGCTCCGTGGCCATTTCTGAACGGGTTGGGCAATTTTTACGAGAACGTGGTTATGCCATCAGTGTTAAACACCGGGACGCCGCGAAAAATCAGAAACATGGTACAGCGCGATGAAATCGAGAATAAATGAAGGATTTTCACGATATTTGAAGTGGCTTTACCCTAATCTGAGAGTGAAACGCTGGTTTATGCTTGCAGTTTTTGGAATCTTCCTTTTTGCAACAGGGTTTTCAGTCATGAATGACGGAGTGGCACTCGGCTATGCTGAGTTGCAGTTCCGGGAGGTTATTTACCGAGTGACAGGAAGTACCCAGCATATAGCGGTGCCAACCGGTGCCATCATCATCGTTTTAGGGATCGTTGCTATCGTCATGGGCTTCAAATGCATGCTTTATTCTATTATTTCGGCTGTACTCCCAGATAATGAAGAAAGAATAGTTGATGTAATTTATGCACGTCATCATTTGCGCAGAGGACCAAAGATTGTTGTGGTCGGTGGGGGGACCGGACTTTCGGCTCTCCTGCGTGGTCTTAAACAATACAGTTGTAATCTCACAGCGATTGTTACAGTAGCGGATGATGGCGGCAGTTCAGGAAAATTGCGCATGGAAATGGGTATTCAACCACCAGGGGATGTGCGAAATTGCCTGGTGGCTTTGGCTGACACCGAGGAGATCATGGATACCCTCTTCTCTTATCGATTTGAAAGCGGAGCACTTGAGGGGCATAGTTTAGGAAACTTGCTGCTAGCTGGGCTAACCGATACATTTGGTGATTTTCAAAAAGGGATTGAAAAAATCAGTAAAGTATTTGCTATACGCGGCAAGGTTTTTCCTTCCACATTAGAACAAGTTGAGCTGATCGCGGACCTGGAGGATGGGAGACGTGTAAAGGGGGAAACCGCGGTTCGGGATACCGAGGGCAAGATTCACCGAGTTTTTCTTGAACCCAGCGCTTGTCATCCTTTACCTGAAGCCTTGCAGGCCCTTGAAGAGGCAGATCTGATTGTTCTCGGTCCAGGAAGCCTCTATACAAGTGTGTTGCCTAATCTGTTGGTGGTAGGTCTCAGAGACAAAATTCGGGAAGTAAAAGCACCTTGTGTCTACGTATGTAATGTTATGACGGAAAAAGGGGAGACAGATGGCTATCGAGTGTCTGACCACCTCAAAGCAATTCTGGATCATTGCGGCCCAAACTTTGTTGATGCTGTGTTGGCAAATAAGGGAGAAGTAACGGCCCCAAGTTTAAAGCGGTATGTCAAGGAAGAAGCCATTCCGGTCATTACGGATCCCAAAGCGGTTGAACAGCTTGGTGCCAAGTATTTTGAGGCGCATTTGGTGCGAGAAGGAGATGTCGTCCGCCACGATTCGGATCGGTTGGCCAAGGAACTTATTCGCTTGCTTTTTCGGTTTAAACCTATGGGAGAGAGAATTGCTTTAGTCGATGCGTATTTGCTTACCCAGAAGCTCCGCCAAGAGTCATAGCGATGCGATGTACGATGTACGATGTACGATGTACGAGGTATGAAGCACGAAGTGCGATGCGTGGATGGAGATGTTATGTTCGATATCGAAATTTCAAACGTTTCCATTCGAACCCCGCGCTTCGAACCACGAACCTCAAGTAAGGGGGTTGGAAAATTGTCCTTTAGTGCTGTCACCAAAGAAGAACTCGCCCGTTTGAGCGGTCAAAAATCTTGTTGTGAGTTAGCGGAACTGGCGGCTTTGGTTCGCATGGACGGAACACTTCAAATTAGTGCAAATCAACAGTACGCTTTGAATGTGACGACAGAGAGTGCTCCGGTAGCACGTAAGATCTTTCGCCTGGCCAAAGATGTGCTTAAGCGCCCAGTGGATATTGTCGTTCGACGTAAACTTAGACTGCGTAAAAATAATTCATATTTGGTTAAAATTTATCTCCGTGGCTTAGAAGACTTACAAAACTTAGGTTTGGTTGATGACGAGGGACAAATTTATCCAGGCATCGCCGCTAGCCTTATTAAAAGACGCTGTGATCAAAAAGCTTATTTGCGAGGAGCTTTTTTGGCTGGAGGTTCGATTAATAATCCCGAAGGGGAATATCACCTTGAAATTGTCAGCAATGATGCGCAGCATGCCAAAGCCTTATGTCAATTGGTTAACCGTTTTAAATTAGGGGCCAAAGTTAGCATGCGCAAGCATTGGTATGTGGTATATATCAAAGAAAGTGAACATATTGTTGAATTTATTGGTTTTATAGGAGCTCATCATGCCCTTTTGGAATTTGAAAACGTTCGAGTGCTTAAAGATGTTCGGAATCAAGTTAATCGTTTGGTCAATTGTGAGACCGCTAATCTTGATAAAATTGTCGATGCTGCCGTGCGCCAGTTGGAGAATATTCAATTCATTGCGGACACAATAGGGTTACAGTCGTTACCGCCCACACTTCGGGAGATGGCTGAGCTTCGGCTGGAATATTCAGATGCTAGTTTAAAAGAACTTGGAGAAATGCTGCGGCCAAAAGTGGGTAAATCCGGAGTCAATCACCGAATGAGAAAAATCGATGAATTGGCAGAGCGAATCAGAAACCAAAAGGTGCAACCCTAAAGGAAGTAGCAGGGAAAGATAACCTAAAATCAGAGATGGTGAGGGGGGGAAAAGGTGCGGTTAGGATATGGATTGAATATAGAGCAAACTCAAAAACTAGTTATGACTCCGGAATTGCGCCAAGCAATTACTATTTTACAGTTGTCCGCACTGGATCTGTCTACGTATGTTGAGGATCAGCTTATGGAGAATCCTTTGTTAGAAACTCAAGAGGATATTATGGACAGTAAAGGGGAAACAGAGTCTCTGGCGGCTGAGGAAAACCCAACCAACGAGAAATGGGACGTGGACTGGCAGGATTACTTTCATGATCAAGATGAACATCGCGTTCGCCAGGAACGGGTGGTTGCAGAGGATAAACAACGGTTCGATCCCTTTATAGCTTCAGCGCCCACGCTCCTTGAGCATTTACTCGAACAACTCCACGTCCAAAAAGTCTCCGTTTCTTTATCCGTAGCGGAGTATATTGTTGGAAACTTAAATGACAATGGTTATCTGCCCTTGTCATTAGAAGATATTGCTCGTGAAACGAATGTCTCCCTCGAAACGGCTGAAGAAGCGTTGGCTCTGGTACAGACCCTGGACCCTCTGGGAATGGGAGCAAGAAATCTGGAGGAATGTCTTCGTTTACAGTTATCACTCCTGGCAAACTATCCGCCTGAATTTCCAGAATTTTTAAAGTATCTTGCAGATTTGGCGGCAGGACGTCTGCAGCGAATTTCTCATGCCTTGAAAATCCCGCTGAGTCGGGTTCAAGAAATGGCTGATTTGGTGCGTAAACTGGATCCAAAACCAGGCCTCAGATTTTCCAGCCCGGGAGAGGTGCGCTACATCGTCCCGGATGTAGTGATTGAAGAAATCGGAGGGGAGTTTATTATCCTGGTTAATGACATCACAGTACCTCACTTAGGGATAAACAAAGCCTACCGTGAAGTCCTTAGCCATGAGGAAGGTACAGACACTCGCAAATTTGTAGAACAGAAACTGAACGCGGCGGCTTGGCTTATTCGCAGCATTGAGCAGCGCCGTCTAACCCTTTACAAAGTGGCAAATGCCATTGTGGAGTGGCAAACGGACTTTCTGCGCTCGGGAATTCGTCATTTAAGGCCGCTTACGTTAAAGGATATTGCCGAGGAAATTGGGGTTCATGAGTCGACCGTCAGTCGGGCGACAGCCCATAAATACTTGCAAACTCCCCGGGGTATTTTTGAATTTAAATTCTTCTTTGCGAATAGCATGGGGCGAGGTCATAATAGCGATTCCAATATAACGACTGAGGAGATCAAACTCGCCTTGCGTGATATTATCACGTCAGAAAACCCCAAAAATCCTTATTCTGATCAAAAGCTAGCGGATCTTCTCAAGGGCAAAGAAATGGGAATTTCCAGGCGTACGGTCGCCAAATACCGCGACGAGTTGGGGATTGGGGCCACGGCGCTCAGGAAACGATACTAGTTGTAGTTATAGTTGTAGAGAAGCGGCGGCGCTGGAAAGTACAAGACTTAAGAGTAATTTCGCTGCAGAAACCCCTTGTTATGAATTAATATCACGTTTTATTGTCATCCTGAGCGAAGCGAAGGATCTTTTGTCCCTAGATCCTTCGCTTCGCTCAGGATGACACAAAAATAATTGCAGTGACTTGATATTTTATAACGTTTTTCGACTTGTCGAACAGCGGAATCAAGAGTAGATAAGATGAGAAGCCACTGGAGGAAGTGTTGTCTTGTTGAAATTGGTGTCTAAAAAATGGAGCAAAGGGACCGAATTTAGAAGGGCTTTTTTTGCAGGTATGGGTAAATAAAGAAGGTAAAATGTCGAAAATTACATCTTTTAGGTATTGAAATAAGTGAAGAGAAAGAATATACTGATATTAAATTAGAGATAGGCCTTCGTTCCAGTGCCTTGGAGATGAGTTCCGGTAATTGTATATTTGGCTAGAGTATTACAGAAGCCGAAGTTATGTTAGTTAATTCGAATGGACGAATTACTGGCATGCTTCGGCATTTATTTTGGCAAAATATGAGTGAAAATTCTGACAATGTTAACTGGTTAAAGCATTTTTTTAGGGCCGACGTTTAGAAGGGAGGTGAGTTGGAAGAATAAGCTCTGTAAAGAAAGGCGGTGCGGGGAGTAAGTAATTAACGTGGCGATTAGAACTAAGCATGGAACAGAACAGAGCAGTAGTAACCAGCTGTAACCTTGATTCCCGTGAAAAATTATACCTACATTAATAAACCCTGATTTTAACCACAGATTACACAGATTAACACAGAATAAATACATTTTGGCTCTAAACTACAAATCGCTTGTAACTCAATTGATGACAAGCCAAAGTTGTTGTAATTTATTCCAATCGAAACTTCTTTTTGAAACGAAATCCCTTTTT
>JARLHV010000042.1 GCA_031292055.1 Desulfosporosinus sp. | reverse complement strand
ACAGGACAAACAGGACTAACAGGACCAACACGGCCAACAGGAGCAACAGGACTATCAGGACTAACAGGAGCAACAGGGCCAACAGGAGCAACAGGAGCAACAGGAGCAACAGGACTAACAGGACTAACAGGAGCAACAGGGCCAACAGGGCCATCGGGGCCAACAGGGCCGACAGGGCCATCGGGTTTGAGATTTCCGCAGATAGCTCCAAATAGTTCTCAGATGGTTTACATCAATAAAGGCGGTAATGATGCGAGCGGAGATGGGACAATTAACAATCCTTTTGCAACAATCCCTAAAGCTATGAGATCAATTGTCGATGCTACTCCGACTAAACGTTATTCAATTATGGTGGGTCCAGGAGCTTATAGTGAGGGTTTCAGTCTAAAAGCCAATGTAATAGTTATTGGCGTTGATCCGATATTGGTTCGTATCGGTTCAGAAAGAAGTTCTGTCGATATCAATGACCCAACCTGGTCGGTAAGAGGAGATAATAGGTCAGGTTTTAAAAAAGTTTCTTTGGTTGCTTCCACTTTAATGTTTGATTTTACCGCTCAATCAAGCGTCGAGGGTAAATTGTATTTTGATGATGTTCGGTGTATTTGCCTTGAACAGTAATTACACAATCAAGGTGAAAGCGCTTGAATACTAATAATAAGGTAGAGCTTTGGGTGGGTCAGTGAAAACATCATATCGTGCAAGTTGTGTAAACCGATTCATGCAGAGTTAGTTACGTTTTATAACTGAATTTCTTATGACATAGTCTGAAATAATTGGCAAAAATGGGAATGTAGGACTATAATTTTTAAAGTTTATTAGAGTTAGAGTTTAAACTAAGGGGTTGAAAGATGATAAATGGTTATTAGTGGCTAAAAAAAGGACCTCCAAATGGAGGTCCCAGAAACTGATTGCAAAACTTTATTGTCTTTTTCATGAACGAATCCTCTTTTAGGTAATAAAAGACATGTACTTAGCAAAGACAACTGCAGTATACTCCGATAAGTTGGTTGTCTTAACGAATTGGAGCATTTTAACAGTTAACAAAAAGAAGAAGTTTATCATTTTTTGTTAAGAATAATTTCCCTCGATGAATAAAAAGAGGTATAATGAAGGCCAACATTATCGATAAGTAAGTCAATTAATTAAATCAAAATCATAGTATAAAATTGGTCTATTTGTTAACATTCATTAAAACTCTAACTGGAAAATGAGGGTGAAAGATCAGGCAGGGCAATTCACCACTTTACGAAGTCGGCCATTCAATTGGCTAAGGAACCCATAGAACTGGAGTGGGGGAAACCCTATACTTTGCCCCGTCTATGTTATGTTGGGCCCGATTGGAGGCTGTCAGAGGACAAGCTTCGAGAAGTCGATTATGTGGCCTCGGTTACACCTTGGGCTGAGCGGAAGTGGCAGGTTATCTCTGCGCATCAGACTCAACTAGGTTCCAGGCAAAAGTTTGAAGGGTTGAAAGAAAAGCTAAAACAAGATTATTCGAGCCGAGAGTATTTCCAATGTGATCAGATTTTAAGTGCTTTTCCTGGACGGGGTAAAGATATTTGGGGGGACTTGTAGGGGGTGAAATCTTAAGTGCAGGCGAAAGTAGTACTGAAATACTGCCCGGATTATACAGCGGATGTGGAACTGCTTTTGAGAGAAGGGCTTGCTGAATGGGGCGGCATGTCTGCGTTTGTGAAACCCGGCCAAAAGGTTTTGCTAAAAGTAAATCTGCTCATGAAAAAGCGGCCTGAAGAAGCGGTCACAACTCATCCCAGCGTAGTAGAAGCAGTAATACACCTTGTTCAAGAGGCCGGTGGGATTCCGATCATCGGAGATAGTCCAGGTGGGCCATATACTCTGAAAACACTTCAGGCAATATATACCCGCACGGGCCTGCGTGAAGTTGCAGAGCGGACGGGAGCCATTCTTAACGAAGATGTAGGACAAACGATGATTCAGTACCCGGAAGGGAAACTTGCTAAAAGTTTAACCGTTACTAACAATGTGCTGGATGCTGATGTAATTATTCCTCTTTCCAAGTTAAAAACACATGGAATGATGACGTTTACAGGGGCCGTGAAGATTCTTTTTGGAGTCATCCCGGGGCTTTTGAAAGCTGAGTATCACTTGAAAATGTTTAAGATTTCAGATTTTGCTGACCTTTTGGTTGATATTGCTCTTTGGGTAAGACCAGCCTTAAGTATCATGGATGGTGTCATAGGGATGGAAGGGGATGGGCCTTCGGCTGGTAAACCTCGAAATATTGGGGCACTTATATTAAGTACAGATCCCTTTGCCCTAGATGTCGTAGCCGCAGATCTGATTGGCTTAAAGCCAGAAAAGATCCCAACCGTGATGGCAGCACGTGCTCGAGGTCTAACAAGTCGTCTTAATGAAATTCAGTTAAAAGGGGATTCGCGTTCGTTGTGGCGAATTCAAGATTTTTTGGTTCCTAAAGCAGTATCCACCAATTTCTTAGACATGGTCCCGCTACCGCGAAACGTAAAGAGGTTTGTGCTCAGTCGTGTACGTCCTCGTCCGATTTTTGAACATGAGAAATGTGTGGGTTGTGGTGATTGTGTCAATAATTGCCCGCCTAAGGCTTTAACCATGAATGAAAACCAACGCCCAATCGTCGATCTGGAAGCCTGTATTCGCTGCTTTTGCTGTCAGGAACTCTGTCCTCATCAAGCTGTAAAGCTCTTTAAGCCCTGGCTCGGGAGAAAACTACTCAAGTAGTTCAGTTTTTGTAAGGCAGATAATAGGTCTTGTCCTTTGGGCTGGGGATACTTTAAGTTGACGATGAAAAAATATTTGTAGGTTTCAAGGAATTTTTATAACAGCGGAGAATTAAACATAGGTAGAAGGAGTTCGTGTCACAGGTTTATGGGCACAAGAAAGGGGGGAGGACCGTGGCAGAATTCTTATCTCAATTTCGTAACTTCGGCTTGTTAAGTGCTATTGATATTATGGTAGTTACAGTGGTCTTCTACCAATTCTACATGCTCATTAAACGTACGCGTGCTGTACAGCTGGTCAAGGGAGTGATGGTTCTACTGATCGTCTCTTTGCTTGCTAAATATTTTCAGCTTGTCACGATTAGTTGGTTGTTGAATTATTTGTTACAAATGTTTGTCATTGCGATCCCTGTAGTTTTCCAACCTGAACTCAGAAAGGCGCTGGAACAACTTGGGCGCGGGAGCTTTCTTACTCGTCATCCCTTAGCCCCTGGAACGGATAATCCAGAACATGTCGTGGAAGAGTTAGTGCGTTGCACACAAGTCCTTTCCAAGAATCGTATCGGAGCTTTGATTGTGATCGAACGAAAAACGGGAGTTCAAGATTTTGTGGAAACCGGGATTAAGATTGACGGGATGGTTTCCTCTGAATTTTTGGTCAATATCTTTATTCCTAACACACCACTACATGATGGCGCTGTAATAGTTCGGAAGGATCGTGTGGCAGCAGCGGGGTGCTTCCTTCCGTTATCTGTAAATTCCAATATCCAAAAGGATTTAGGAACACGCCACCGAGCAGCTTTAGGGTTGACAGAAATTACGGATGCTTTGGCTATTGTTGTCTCAGAAGAAACGGGGGCTATTTCCGTGGGGATTGATGGAGGACTTACCCGTTTTATGGATGATAAAATGTTGAGAGAATTGTTGCTGAGAGAACTTGAAATAAAGAGTATATCCTTATCAATGATTCCATTTTGGAGGTGGTAGCCCATGCATAAGATGTTTCGGCGTAACCTCGGAGTCAAGCTTATTTCGTTCCTATTTGCGATCCTCTTTTGGCTTTTTGTGATGAATCAAGGGTCAGCTGATACACTTACGGGTCAAACCCTAACGATTCCCCTCGTGACCAGTGGGTTGCCCCAAAACATGGTTGTTATGACCCGACTTCCTTTAGTTCGTGTTCGTCTGCAAGGGATTAACCCTAGTGCTAATATTAAAGATTTATATGCAGAAATTGATCTTTCCGGTGGAGTCCCTGGAGATCGCGACTATGCCATAAGTGTAAACACTCCGCCGGGAACGAGGGTGATTGATCGTCAACCAACCGACGTTACGTTGAAATTGGACAGCGTTCAGGAGAAGATCGTTCCGGTAGAAGCTGTTATTTCCGGTAATCTTGCGGATGGTTATGAGCTGGGTATTCCTATTATTAGACCTTCGGCTGTCAACGTGCGTGGACCGAGTACTATCCTCGCCACGCTAAACAAAGTGACCGTGGAAGTCAGTGCAACGGGTGCCAAGGATACGATCCAAGTTTCTAGTCCTATAAGTTTTCAAGATAAAGATGGCAAACCGATACTCGGACCGGACCCGAGCTTAGATGTTTTAAGTGCGTATCCGAGCAGCGTGGATGTTATTGATCCGGTCATGGTGAAGGGGCTTTCCTCGAAGATGATTCCTATAAAGGTAACAAGTATCGGGACACCTGCTCAAGGTAAGGCCTTGCGTTCATTAGTTTCCTCTCCAGCTAGTGTGCAGGTTTTAGGTACCGCTCAAGCTTTGAAAGGATTTGATTCTTTGAATCTTGGTCCGGTGGATATTAGTAACCTTACTGAAGATAAAACGTTTCAGATCCCGAACGACAAAGTAACCTTACCGCCGGGGATAACCTTTGCGGATGGAACCGTCTTAAGTGTTATAGCCCAAATCGGTCCAGGTGCCATCCAGAAGAAAATTTCTGGCATAGCGGTTCAAATTCAAAATATTGGGGCAGGCCTAGAAATAGATCAACCGGTTAGCCCCATAGATATTGTTGTTGAGGGTCCTTCGGATAGCTTAAGTAATTTAACTTCAGACCAAATTCAGCTTTGGGTTGACGCCACCGGCCAAGGGGCAGGAAGTTACACTGACGTCAAAGTGTATTGGCAACTTCCTCCGGGTGTAACGATGCCTACAGTACCGCAAGTAGGATACAGTCTCAAAGCTGACGGGTAAAAGGAGAATAGTGGCGTGGATTTATTATGGACAAATTTGAGAATCCCGGTAGAAGAAGATTCATTGTTAAACGCGACAATGGCTCGCAAGTTAAAAGTACCAGAGCAAAGTATTGGTGGCCTGCGTTTTCTACGTCGTTCCTTGGATGCTCGTAAAAAACCTCATCTCGTTTTTGTCTATACGATCCAGTTTTCTCTTGATGCTCCAAGTACGGAAGTGAGTCGAGTTTTAGCTCGAGTTGCTGGGTTGAAGGAGGTTCCGAGCGAGGTTCCAGTGATATGGCCTAGACCTAGTAAGTCACTTAAATCACGTCCCGTGGTGATAGGATCTGGGCCAGCAGGATATTTTGCCGCCTTAGCCTTAGCTAGAAGAGGGTATGCCCCCTTGGTTCTCGAACGTGGAGACTCAGTTGAGGAACGCTCACGTAAAGTTCAGGAATTTTGGGATACGGGGAAATTAGATACAGAGAGCAATGTGCAGTTTGGTGAAGGTGGGGCGGGGACTTTCTCGGATGGTAAACTCACGACTCGGATTCAGGATCGACGGATTATGGATGTTTTAGAGACGTTCGTCAAGCACGGGGCCCCCTCAGAGATTCTTTATTTAGCAAAGCCCCACATTGGGACAGATATTCTGAAAGATGTAGTCAAAGGGATTCGAGAGGAAATCGAGTCTTTAGGCGGGGAGATTCGTTTTCGGGCTAAAGTAACGGGATTGATATCTTCTTCAGGCCGCCTGCAAAGAGTCATCATAAATGGTGAGGAAGAACTATTGGCGGAAGCCGTTATTCTAGCCATTGGGCACAGTGCCCGAGATGGTTATGCCTTCTTATCAGATTCGAATGTAACGCTTGAGAAAAAGGCGTTTGCCATCGGTCTGCGCGTGGAACACCCTCAGGCACTCATTAATCAGTCGCAGTATGGAGTCGAGAAACACCCCCATGTTGGTCCGGCGGATTATCAGCTGACTTATCAGGATGTGAAGACAGGGCGAGGGGCCTACGCCTTTTGTATGTGCCCAGGCGGAAAGGTTGTGGCAGCGGCTTCGGAAGAGGGCGGGGTTGTCACGAACGGCATGAGTGGCTATCGGCGGGATACGGACATTGCCAATAGTGCGATTGTCGTGACAGTTGGCCCGGACGACTTTTCCTCAGCCCATCCACTGGCAGGTCTCGAATTTCAAAGAGAATGGGAACATAAAGCATTTTTGGCAGGAGGAAAAGATTATCGTGCTCCGGCTCAGCGAGTTACAGATTTTCTGGATGAGCGTGTCTCGGATCACTTCGATCTGTTATCGAGTTATAGACCTGGTATTGTGCCCTGCGAGTTACATACCGTACTCCCGACTCCGGTCGGGGAGGTGTTAGGTCGGGCTCTGCGGGTTTTCAATGGTAAAATCAAAGGATTTGCTGGGGAAAAGGCCACTTTGACGGGGATTGAGTCAAGGACAAGTTCACCTATCCGCATTGTGCGAAATGGACAGGGGGAGTCGTTGAGTTTAGCAGGACTTTATCCAGCGGGTGAAGGAGCTGGCTATGCTGGGGGGATTACGAGTTCTGCCGTCGATGGGTTAAGACTGGCGGAATATCTTATGGCGCAATATGACAAGGTAGAGTAGAATTGAAATGTTAAGGTTATGTTAAAATTATGTTTGGATTTGTGAACATTTTGGTTAAGAGCAAATAAACTGGATAAAAGGAGGGCAAAGACTTGGGTCGACTCTTTGGAACGGATGGGGTGCGCGGTGTGGCCAACAGCCAGCTGACATCGGATCTCGCTTTTCGCCTTGGGCAAGCAGGTGCTTATGTCTTGAGTCGGGAGCATCCACATCCCCGAATTGTGATTGGCAAAGATACCCGGATTTCTGGGGATATGCTTGAAGCGGCACTTATTGCCGGAATTTGCTCTGTCGGAGCGGATGTTTTACGGGTTGGTGTCTTACCAACGCCGGGAATTGCCCTTTTAACGCGAACCCTTGATGTTAGTGCTGGTGTTGTAATTTCGGCATCCCATAATCCCGTCCAAGATAACGGAATCAAATTTTTTGATTCAACAGGGTACAAATTACCGGACGCCATCGAAGATGAAATTGAAAGTATTGTTTTAAGTGAGGAAAAACCTTGGGATGTCCCGATTGGCGGCGAGATCGGACGTGTGATCGATATCAACGATGCGGGACGTCGTTATATGGATTTTTTAAAAGGCACAGTGGGACGCCTGGATGGGCTTAAAGTTGTTCTGGATTGTGCGAACGGAGCAGCATCGTATGTAGGGCCCGTGATATTGCGAGAATTTGGTGTAGAGGTTATTCCAATTTGTAATACGCCGGATGGCGTGAATATTAACGTCTGTTGCGGTTCGACGCATCCTGAACAGTTACAACGGGCGGTCCTGGAACATGGTGCCGATCTGGGACTGGCGATGGATGGAGATGCTGACCGCCTCATTGTGGTCGATGAGCAAGGAAGTATCTTAGACGGAGATTTCATCATGGTTATTTGTGCCTTAGCTCAAAAAGAGAAAGGGACTTTAGCCCAAAATGCCGTTGTCGTAACTGTCATGAGTAACCTAGGTTTACATCTTGCCCTAAAAAGGGTAGGAATGACGGTCTATGAGACGCAAGTCGGGGATCGCTATGTTATGGAAGAATTACTTAGAACTGGAGCGAAGCTTGGCGGAGAGCAGTCCGGACATATTATTTTCCTTGACCACAACACAACTGGTGATGGATTATTGACTGCTCTGCAGTTGTTGTCCGTTGTAAAGGAGAGAAAAGTTCAACTCTCTCAGCTCGCTTTTCAAATGCAGCGCTTACCTCAGGTGCTCCTTAATGCTACGGTACAACATAAGGAACGCTTAATGCAGGATGAGAGAGTGCTCGCGAAAGTAAAAGAGACTGAGGAAGCTCTCGGCGGCCAAGGCAGAGTATTGGTACGTCCCTCTGGGACAGAGCCACTGATTCGGGTGATGGTTGAAGGTCCTGACCAACAAAAATTAAAAGAATTGGCCCAAGGAGTTATTGACATCATTGTGAATTGCGACGAATAAACAATACTATTAGCTAACTCTTAAGGTTTCGCGTATAATGGTTCATGTGCATAAGTTAATTAATAGTGTAAATCGACTAATCCGGTGAAAATGTGCACATGAACTGCCCTAGTTGGATTCTCGTTACTTAGGATAGGAAAGAAGGTGAAAATGCAAGCAACAAGCAATTACGATGCTATAGGCTGTAGATGGACGGTTGTTTCAGAAAGGGCAATAGAGTTTGAGCGCCAGGACCTTAAAGGGTTTGCCTATTAAGGTTGACGAGGAAGAGGGTTATCGAAAGATTCGGCGGATCCCTCTCGGTGGCTTGTCACCGTAAAACTTGCTTAAAACCGAGGAGTAATTTTCGGGACAAAGAGTAAGTCGACAAGGCAAGGGGATAGTATGTCCAATTTGCCCCCTTGCTGGTATTGCCCTAAAATCTGATCAATTAAGACGTCCAGATGTGGACGTCTTTTGTTTTTACTTGTTGGAAAGTATCCGGCTAGACAATTCGAGCCAAAGGAGAGCGTAGTCGTTGAATATGTAAGAAAGATCTGAAATAGATTTTGAAAGGGGCTAACATTTATGTGTGGAATTGTAGGATATATAGGAAAACAGGTGGCTATTCCGATTTTAGTGAATGGCTTAAAAAAACTAGAGTATCGAGGGTATGATTCAGCGGGCGTCGCTGTGTTGGATCCTGAGGGAATTGTTATTTCCAAAAGTGTGGGCAAGTTAGTTGCCCTAGAAGAAGAACTTAGCGATGATTATTCTCAGTCTTGCCTGGGGATCGGTCACACCCGGTGGGCGACACACGGACGTCCTTCTTATGTCAATGCTCATCCACACACTGATTGCAGTCAGGAATTTGCCGTGGTGCATAATGGAATCATTGAGAATTACCTGGAATTAAAAGATAGGCTCATCGAAAAAGGGCATAATTTTGTCTCTGAAACAGATACAGAAGTTTTGGCTCACTTACTGGAGGATTATTATGAAGGAGACCTTGAGGGGGCTGTGCGTAAAGTCTTAGAAACGATTCGCGGGTCTTATGCGATGGTGGTTTTAAGTTACAAGGACCCAGATAAGCTCGTTGCCGCCCGTAAAGATAGCCCAATGGTGGTAGGGCTTGGAGACCGGGAGTTCTTTGTGGCCAGTGACATTACAGCGATCTTAAATTATACGCGCAAAGTCTACATTTTAGACGATGGTGAAATGGTGGTTATTACTGAAGAGGGGGTAAAGATCACAGATTTCCAAGGAAACCCCCGCGCCAAAGAAGTCTATGACGTGAAGTGGGATGCGGTCGCTGCAGAAAAAGGCGGCTACGAGCATTTCATGCTTAAGGAAATTAATGAACAACCTCGTGCTCTGCAAGATACGATGTTAGGACGTTTAAAAGATGAGAGAGTTGTCCTCGAAGAGGTGGATTTAACCCTTGAACAACTCGCCCAGATTAATAAAGTCTATATTGTCGCTTGTGGTACGGCGTGGCATGCCGGGTTGGTTGGCAAGACATTAATTGAGCGTTGGGCACATCTACCAGTTGAAGTGGACATTGCCTCTGAGTTTCGCTATCGATCGCCATTGATTGACGTTCATACTCTCGTTGTGGTGGTCAGTCAGTCCGGTGAAACGGCGGATACTTTAGCGGCGTTGCGTGAAGCTAAAAACCGCGGAGCCCGTGTGGTTGCGGTAACGAATGTGGTCGGGAGCACAGTATCCCGAGAAGCCCATGATGTGATCTTTACGTGGGCAGGTCCAGAAATTGCGGTTGCTTCGACGAAAGCCTACACAACTCAGCTAGAAGGAATGGTTTTACTTGGGCTTTATCTCGCTCAGGTCAAAGGGACCTTGCCTTCGGAAAAGATTGGGGAGATTATCACCGCTCTGAAGAAGATTCCGGCGCAGGCCCAAGAAATTTTGGATCAAGAGAGTCTTATCAAGGAGTTAGCCAAGTCGTTTGTCAAAGTGGAAGATGCCTTCTTTATTGGTCGCTCTTTAGACTGGGCAGTAGCTATGGAAGGCTCCCTGAAGATGAAGGAAATTTCCTATATCCATGCCGAAGCCTATGCTGCGGGGGAGTTAAAACACGGCACATTAGCGCTTATCACAGAGAATACGCCCGTCATTGCTCTAGCAACCCAACGGGATGTGTACGATAAGACTATTTCCAACGTTAAAGAGGTAAAAGCTCGGGATGCTCGAGTAATCGGGCTTACCTATAAGGGCAACACCAGTATGGCGAAATCCGTAGATTATGTGATCTATATACCAGAAACAATGGATGAGCTTGCTCCGATCCTTACAGTCATTCCGCTCCAACTTCTGTCTTATTATGTTGCGGTGACTAGAGGGTGTGACGTTGATAAACCGAGGAATTTGGCGAAGAGTGTGACGGTGGAGTAGGTGGTTTATCCAATCTTGTATTTTTGTTTATCATATCTAATTTTAAATGTTGACGATTAAATCTGTTATGAGTTATATTGTTTTTTGTCACAAAGGTTGTGGGCAATACATTAACTTGACACCGATTATACTTTAAGTGTCACCAAGCTATATCATAGTTTGGCAGTATTATTAAAATGGGTTGTCTCTTCAAGAAATGTCAATTTCTATGAAGAGGCGGCCCTTTTTCGGAGCAAATATCCTGCCGTATAACAGCCCACCTCTTTTTGAAAAGTATGTTAAACCGAATGGATATGTTTCCTTGAATGTAGCGCGGGCGTTACTTCATTGTTGGTTTATAGCCACCTCAAAGACATTTGCCTGCCTGCGGATTAGCAAAGACCGTATTTGAACCCTATACAAAAAGGATTTCCCCCAAATGTAGCAGAAACTTTACGTGATAATGTTAAGAGTCTGGAAATACCCCATCTTTCATCCTCTGTCACACCAAAAGTAACCATCAGCTTGGGAGTTGCTGTCGGTCACGCTACCTTCGGTGTTTTAACTGAGACCTTGATCGAAGCCGCCGACAATGCCCTTTATCAAGCGAAAAGTAACGGTCGAAACCGCTTCGTTTTAGCAAATGACACCTAAGAGATTATCCCTTCAAATGATTGCCATAACCAAGCCATGGAGTGTGACTTGAGTTACACTCCATAGGTTGCAAGTTTGTTATAATTGGAAATAAGAACTCAGAAGACGTTTCTTCTGAGACATAAAGGAGGGCGTGACAATGTTACCTGGAAAAGCTTTAACTACAGCCATGGGTATTTTACCGCACATAAATTTACCAGAGGCTCAGAAACTGGCTCTTGGTTTAGATATTCCCTTTTGGCCTCAGTTACCTCATTTTCGCTTTAGGGAAGACATGTATGCCCAATTTTCCGAACATTTTCCAGGCATAATTATTGATGAGGAAAAAGCGGTTCTTCATTTCTCCCACGAACGGTTTGCTCAAGAGTTTGATGAATATCTTGAGGCCAGTAGTAATCCAGACTACTTTGCCTTATCAGAAGAAGCTTCGACAGCTTTTACTTCGTTTTTGGCGCAGGATCTATCGGCTTACCCGATGATTCACGGACAGACTATAGGTCCGATCAGTTTTGGGCTTAAAATTACGGATGAAGAGCTTAAACCAATCATATACAATGACTTTGTGCGCGAAATT
>JARLHV010000041.1 GCA_031292055.1 Desulfosporosinus sp. | reverse complement strand
TTGATAATAAAGTCTGTATCAAATATCGAGGTTTTTATAATAAAGTTTGTTGCATTTATCGTGGATAAACTCGCTTATATTGAGGGTTTAACGAAAATACAAACTTTATTATGAAACAACAAACTTTATTATAAACCCACACCCAGGATTAATCTTCTTATTCAATTGTCTAATCCCTATGCACTGTTAAAAACCAGCTCACCCCGAGACTTCCACAGGTATAGTCCTTTCAATAAGAGCCTTACTATTTCTCGTTGAGTTGTGAAATGGTTTCGCAGTCGCCTTATTAAGAATAATTGCGCAGTATTAAATTGATCCATAATAACCTAAATAAGGTCAGATCGTCCAAAGACAACCTGACCTTATATTCCATCCTAATTTGGGGCTCCCAGTTACCCTACGCAAAAATTACCAATTCATTGGAAACAATTACATATCGAATATGTTCCGGTGTATCAGGTATACCCTAAAACCGTCTAAATCTGACCCCAATAATATGTTCCCGTGTGCGAAGCCGGTCCCATAAAGTTGTTCTCCAATTTACGCACGGTCCTAGAAACCCTTGCTACAAGCGGATCTCAGACTGTGATTCTTTCCATACTTACCACCGTCTCCACGTGAACCGACTTCTGGATGTTGTCTTTGGTGACAGACTTTATTATCTAGTGCCAAACTTTATTATCTGTATACAATTAGTTCTTTCATCTTTAAAACTCTAAGTTAAAAACAAACGTGCGATTCCAAATCTCGCACGTTTGTGAACTCTTAAAGCTTATAAGTATTCCTTAGCCACACTTAGAATAGCCGCAGTGCGTACATACAACACAACCACTTTCATGGTTAATCGGCTTGCCACACTCTGGACAGGCGTTTGCTGGATCAACATTTGCATAAGCTTTTTTTTCGATAACTTTATCAACAGCAGCCACCACTCGCCTGGCTCCGCTAGAGCTTCTAGGCGCTGGAGCTGTTTCCTGAGTTTCCTTTTGAACACTAGCAAAATTAATACCAACTTCATTATATTTCTTAATCACGCGGGCAATGGCATCCGGACAGGATGTGACGTTGACCCCTTCACGCCGCATACAAGCCGGGCAGCGAATTCCTTTGATCTGCTCAGTAATTGAATCGACAGACAGGCCGGACCTCAGGGTGATAGAAATCAAACGAGCTGTTGCCTCAGATTGCGAGGAACACCCTCCTGCGCGACCCGTATTCGTGAAGACTTCACAAATACCTTTTTCATCTGCATTAACACTGACATAAAGATTACCGCACCCAATTTTAATTTTTTCCGTTACCCCTATAGTGGTGGTCGGTCGTGGACGAGGTAAAACTGTATTCACTTCTGGAATAAATGGTATTTTAGGGACAGCCGATTCAGAGGACCGTTGTTCATCCTCTTCAAGTCGTCTTTGGGCCTGGCTTTGCGCCGCAGAGGTTCCAGTGGAAAGCACCTGTTCTTCCCGACTACCATCTCGATAGACCGTTAATCCTTTGCAATTCAGCTCGTCTGCTAACTGATATGCTTCAGAGATTTCATCTCGTGTCGCGGAGTTGGCAAAGTTAATCGTTTTGGACACCGCGTTATCCGTATATTTCTGGAAGGCCGCCTGAATCCGGATATGCCATTCAGGTGCGATCTCTTGAGCCGTAGTAAAGACTTCCTGGACCCAATTGGGAACTTCCGGCAACCCTAGAACGGTACCTCGTTCTGCAATCTTCTCCATAAGTTCCTGGGAATAAAAGCCATAATCTTTAGCAAACGCTTCAAAGAGCGGATTAACTTCAATTAAAGCTGTCCCATCGAGCACGGTTTTAGTATAAGCGACCGCAAAAAGAGGTTCTACACCGCTGGAAGCACCACAAATCATGGAAATAGTTCCAGTCGGGGCAATCGTAGTTAGGGTGGCATTGCGCAGTGTCATAACCCCGTCATAAATTGAACCTTCATAATTCGGGAAGGTTCCCCGTTCTTCGGCTAGTCGCTGTGACTCAATACGAGCTTCTGTCTGGATAAATTTCATAATTTTTTCTGCATACTCCACCGCATCTTCCGTGGAATAAGAAGTTTGAAGCAAAATGAGCATATCGGCAAAACCCATCACGCCAAGACCAATCTTACGATTTCCTTTTACTACCTCATCAATGATGGCCAGCGGATATTGATTTGCATCAATCACGTTATCAAGGAAACGAACAGCCAATCGAACCACATAACTCAGACGCTCCCAGTCAATAACCATTTTCCCATTTTTCTCAATCACCATCAACTTGAGATTAAGGGAGCCTAGGTTACAGGCTTCATTTGGTAGTAAGGGCTGCTCACCACAGTTATGCACATAGATTCCGTTAGCATCAAAGGCATTGACCCCAGGAATTTGGGCATCATACACCTCAAATTCTCCGGCTGGAAGGCACTCGATCACGCTGGCTAGAAAGCGCTCGCGATTTAAGGAACGTTGATACCCCTCTAACCGGTCTTTGAGCGTTTGAGTCTTCTTCTGGTTGCTAAAACCAATAACTTCTGCATAAATAGCCAGATTATCTTGGGATATGGTAAGCTCATGCCCTGGCAGGACAGCATAGTCCTGTTTTCCTCCCTTCCCATCCGGCATAGACTTATAACCTGAAGACTTACGATCCATATAAATGGTAGAGGCCATACCTAAACGATGTAACATCCGCTGAACGATCTGAAGCCCCATGTAATCATTTTGCCATAACCTAACGGAAACACCCTTCTCCTGAGAACCGACTACGGTTCCATCGGTATCAAATAGGCCTCTTAGGAGTCCTCGGTGAAAGTCAGAGCTTGTTTTCTCCAGTTCCTCCGTTAGCCGTTTCTTCATGGGATAGATACCATACTCGCTGGCTAAATCGCGTAAGGCTGCTAACTTCATTCGATGTTCATTTCTCTCACTAATCATCTTCTGGAAGCCTTGAAAATCACTACGGTGTCTTAGGGAAGCGGCAGCCTTCTCCGCGGCTTCAATCATGGATTGGGCTTCTTCGTTGTCTCCCCAAACGGAGATGATCCCTCCGTCTTCTTTTAGTGTCCCATCTCCTAAAAGCAAGCCTAATAGATAACCTTCTTCGAAACTCCCCTTCCCGATCCAATCCAGACCTCGATTATTAGAAAGGATAAGTTGGTCACCCGGTTTCAACTCACCGGCAGGTCTCCACGTCTCAGTAATCTGCTCTCTGGTCACCTTCTCGGCCACGCGAATCAAGTGATCGTTGGTTACTTTAAGCTCATAACCCCGTTCTGTCCTGATGTTTAATACGGGCTTGATCCCTGTTGAAAAAAAACCTTCCGAGCTCGTTCGATGATACTCTCCATTTATAACGATCTCTATCTCCTGACCTAATACTGTTTTGACTTGTGCCGGACCTTGGTCCGTCAAAATCCAAGTGTCTCCCGTGACACAAGGATTCGTGGCTTCAATTTCTCCCTGCAAAGGGGTAGGATTTCCCTCATTTAAACGGTCGAGAAAGATAATTCCAGGTTCTCCATTTTGCCAAGCATGATCAACAATTTTATTGAAAATCTCTGGCGCAGATAATTGCCCAGCTAAGCTACCCGTATGAGGGTCTATGAGATCATAGGAACGACCCTCACGAACGGCAAGCATAAAATCTTTTGTAACCCCAATGGATATATTAAAGTTTGTAATCTCTTTGTTGTCTTCTTTGCATTGAATGAAATCTACAATATCAGGATGGTCTACCCGTAGAATTCCCATATTTGCGCCGCGCCGGGTCCCACCTTGTTTAACAGCTTCTGTGGCAGAATTAAAAACCTTCATAAAGGAAATAGGTCCAGAGGCCACTCCACCAGTTGAGCGAACCATACTGTTTTTTGGACGCAAACGGGAAAAGCTAAAACCTGTCCCTCCCCCAGATTTATGAATAATCGCGGCATTTTTTATCGCATCGAAAATCTCTTCCATGCTATCTTCAATCGGTAAGACAAAGCAAGCACTCAATTGTCCGAGATCTCGGCCAGCATTCATAAGCGTCGGCGAGTTCGGCATGAACTCAAGGTTAGCCATTATGTTATAAAACTCTTTAGCCAAGGCCTCAGTTTCCTGATTCTCCTTACCGTATTTATTCTCTTCAATCCCCGCAACCACACTGGCTACGCGATAAATCATGTCTTCTGCAGTTTCTACCTGTCCATTTTCTTTCTTTAAATACCGTTTTTCTAATACAACACGCGCATTAGGCGTTAGATTAGCCTTAGTCCAGCTTTTTGGAGCTTGTCCTTCGAAACTCAACACAAATCCCAACTTTCCTTTATAACTATTCAACTAGTTCCTCTTACTAATGGTTTCCCGTTTTTCTATAAGTTCATGTAATTCTTCCATAAAGCGCTGTATGTCCCGAAACTGACGATAAACTGAAGCAAAACGTATATAGGCAACTTCGTCTAAGCCAAATAGCTGTTCCAGCACAGCTTCTCCTACGTCAGCACTAGACACCTCACGCTCATGACTGTTGCGCAGTTTCTTTTCAATAGCGTAAGCAGCATCCTCAATTTGCTCCGTAGAAATTGGACGTTTTTCACACGCTCTAAGCATACCAGCCATCATTTTGGAACGAGAAAATTCGTCACGCCGTCCATCTTTTTTCACGACGGCGAGAGGAGAATCCTCAAACTTTTCAAAAGTAGTAAACCGGCGCAAACAACGATCACATTCCCGACGCCTACGGACTGCCGTTCCTTCTTCAACCTGCCGTGAATCAAGAACTTTCGTATCCTCGTTTCCGCAGAATGGACAGTGCACAACTCCACCCCCATATATAGTGTGTTTCTAATTTAACCACACTATATGTTGTGTGTCAATTCTCTCTTTGGGCATTATCGGCCTTGTCCTTCTTTTCCTCGCTCATTACTGCTCGCTACCTCTTTCTTGCTTTCTTTCCTAAAAGTAAAGCGCAAAATAGTTTGGAAAATAGTATTTACCCGTTTGATTGAGAATCTTATAACGAAGTATTTCTTCTCTAAAAAGGACACAATAACTTTTGTAACCATTAGAATTGCTAATCTAGGAAGGAAGTGACGTAACCTTGAAAAAGAAAAACCCATCTGATAAAAATCCCAATCCTAACACTCAGCCTACTCCACACAATCATCCACCTAGCATGGATTCTAGGGATGGCCACGGCCTTTCAAGTGAGGAAGCTTTACGCGCAAAGAAGTAGTAACAGTAGTTGGACGGATCACGAGAGCATTAAAATTCTCCTGTGAACGATTAAGTCGTTCCGCAACACAAAAAGACTATCTCATTACCTGAGATAGTCTTTTTGCTTGTTTACCTGGCGATGACCTACTTTGCCAGGGGCTTGCGCCCCAAGTATCATCGGCCCTGGAGGTCTTAACTTCCGTGTTCGAGATACGAAAGGCGAATGAGCCTTTCGCCACACTGCGACTTTTAACGCATACTCCTGCAGTGTGGATCGAACGGGTGGAACCCCGGGGAGGAGGCTTTGCTCTTACTACGAAGCAACACAAAAAGACTACCTCATTACCTGAGATAGTCTTTTGCTTGTTTACCTGGCGATGACCTACTTTGCCAGGGGCTTGCGCCCCAAGTATCGGCCAAGCTACAGTAAAGCTCCATGGGGTCTTTCTGTCCTGTCGCAGGTAATCCGCATCTTCGCTGGTAGTACAATTTCGCCGGGTCCCTCGTCGAGACAGTGTCCAGATCGTTACACCTTTCGTAATGTATTCCCATCTGTGGAGGGGACTGTATCTCCATTATTAGAAAATTGGTTCAAGAGCTTTATTGTTAACTCCCTCGCTTGACCGTAATCCATTCAATTCGTCCCCTTGGTATATAAGAAAAACCGAGGCTGCGGCCTCGGTCCTTTTATTGTTCTCTGATATCTGATATTTTGTATTCGTACCCATGAAGTCCTTTATAATACTCTGGGTACATATCCCCTCCACATTTCTCGCAACTAAACTG